>DKJZ01000048.1 GCA_002454975.1 Hylemonella sp. UBA6679 | reverse complement strand
TGCATGGACTGCGGCACACCGTTTTGCAACAACGGCTGCCCGGTCAACAACATCATTCCTGATTTCAACGACCTGGTCTTCCACGGCGATTGGAAAAACGCGATCGATGTGCTGCACAGCACCAACAACTTTCCTGAGTTCACCGGCCGCATCTGCCCCGCACCTTGCGAGGCCGCTTGCACCTTGAACGTCAATGACGACGCGGTGGGCATCAAGTCGATTGAGCACGCCATCATCGACCGCGCTTGGAGCGAGGGCTGGGTTCAGCCCCTGCCTGCCGCGCACAAAACCGGTAAAAAAGTGGCGGTGGTGGGCTCTGGCCCTGCCGGCTTGGCTGCGGCTCAGCAGTTGGCTCGCGCGGGTCATGATGTGACCTTGTTCGAGAAGAACGACCGCGTGGGTGGTTTGCTGCGTTACGGCATCCCCGACTTCAAAATGGAGAAGACCCACATCGACCGCCGTGTGGAGCAGCTCCAAGCCGAAGGTGTGACGATTCGCACCGGCGTGCTGGTGGGCAAGATGCCTGAGGGCAGCAAGGTCACCAACTGGGCCAAAGAAACCGTGAGCCCCGAGCAGCTTAACAAAGAGTTCGATGCGGTGTTGCTCACCGGCGGTTCCGAGCAGTCGC
Organism: Hylemonella sp. UBA6679; assembly: GCA_002454975.1. Taxonomy (GTDB): domain Bacteria; phylum Pseudomonadota; class Gammaproteobacteria; order Burkholderiales; family Burkholderiaceae_C; genus Hylemonella. The sequence continues at coordinate 17,863 of DKJZ01000048.1, read as the reverse complement.
GCGATTTGCCCGTGCCTGGTCGCGATTTGGCTGGCATCCATTTCGCCATGGAATTTTTGCCCCAGCAAAACAAGGTCAACGCCGGCGACACGCTCAAAGACCAGCTGCGCGCGGACGGCAAGCACGTCATCGTCATTGGCGGCGGCGACACCGGTTCTGATTGCGTGGGCACCAGCAACCGCCATGGCGCGGCCAGCGTGACCCAGTTTGAGGTGATGCCTCAGCCGCCTGAGCAAGAGAACAAGCCGCTGGTTTGGCCCTACTGGCCCTTGAAACTGCGCACCAGCTCCAGCCACGAAGAAGGTTGTGTGCGTGAGTTCGCGGTGTCCACCAAAGAGTTTGTGGGCAAGAACGGCAAGGTCACGGGCCTCAAGACCGTGCACGTGGAAATGAAAGACGGCAAGCTGGTGGAAATCCCCGGCACCGAAAAAGAATACCAAGCCGACCTGGTGCTGCTGGCCATGGGCTTTGTCAGCCCTGTGGCCACTGTGCTCGATGCCTTTGGCGTGGACAAAGACGCCCGCGGCAACGCCAAAGCCAGCACCGAAGACACGGGTGGCTACGCCACCAACGTGCCCAAGGTGTTTGCCGCTGGCGACATCCGCCGTGGCCAAAGCCTGGTGGTGTGGGCCATCCGCGAAGGCCGCCAGGCCGCGCGCGCGGTTGACACCTTCTTGATGGGTGCTTCTGAGCTGCCTCGCTGACGAGAAGCCGGGTCAAGCCCGGCCTTATTCTCAGCGCAGGTCTCAGGGATTTCCCGTATGATCACAAAAGCCGGACTCACCCGGCTTTTGTTTTGATGGCACCCCTTGGCTTCAGATGCTTCGCCTTTTGTTGAACTTCAAGACCTGACCTTCGGGTACGGGGATCGGGTCATTCTCGACCGCATCAGCCTGCAGATCCCGCGCGGCAAAGTCACGGCCCTCATGGGTGCCTCGGGCGGGGGCAAAACCACGGTGCTGCGCCTCATCGGCGGTCAGTACCGTGCCCAGAGTGGCAAGCTCTTGTTTGACGGGGATGACGTCACCCGCATGAACCAGACAGCCCTTTACGCCGCACGCCGGCGCATGGGCATGTTGTTTCAGTTTGGTGCGCTGTTTGCCGACCTCAATGTCCTGGACAACGTGGCTTTTCCTTTGCGCGAACACACCCAACTCAGCGAAGAGCTCATCCGTGACATCGTGCTCATGAAGCTCAACGCCGTGGGCTTGCGTGGCGCGCGCGATTTGCGCCCCAGCGATTTGTCCGGCGGCATGGCGCGCCGCGTGGCCCTGGCCCGCGCGATTGCCCTGGACCCCGAGTTGGTGATGTACGACGAGCCCTTTGCAGGCCTGGACCCAATCTCTTTGGGTACGGCTGCGCGCCTGATTCGCCAGCTCAACGACACCATGGGCTTGACCTCGGTGTTTGTCTCGCACGACCTGGAAGAAACCTTTGCCATTGCCGACCAAGTAATCATCTTGGCCAACGGCAAAGTGGCCATGGCCGGCACGCCCGAGGAGGTCAAGCAAAGCGCTGACCCGCTGGTGCACCAGTATGTCAATGCGTTGCCTGATGGCCCGGTGCGTTTCCACTACCCCGGCCCCAGTGTGGCGGACGACTTTGGGGTGCGCGCATGAACGGCTTGCATCCCGCCAACATTGGTTTTGCTGTGCGTCAAAAACTGGCCGATTTAGGCTTGGGCGCACGGTTGTTTTTGCGTCTGCTGGGCTTTTTGCCAGCGTGTCTCAAGCGCTTTGGCCTGGTGCGTGACCAAATTCATTTTTTGGGCAACTACTCGCTGGCCATCATCACGGTCTCGGGCTTGTTTGTGGGCTTTGTGCTGGGCTTGCAGGGCTACTACACCTTGCAGCGCTATGGTTCCTCTGAAGCCTTAGGCTTGTTGGTCACCTTGAGTTTGGTGCGTGAGCTCGGACCTGTGGTGTGTGCTTTGTTGTTTGTGGGGCGCGCAGGCACCTCGCTCACGGCCGAAATTGGTTTGATGAAAGCCGGCGAGCAGCTCAGCGTGATGGAAATGATGGCCGTGGACCCCATCAAGCGCGTGCTCGCGCCGCGGTTTTGGGGCGGCGTCATTGCCATGCCCCTGCTCGCTGCCGTGTTCAGTGCCATGGGCATCATTGGCGGCTGGGTGGTGGGCGTGCTCTTGATTGGCGTGGACGCCGGCTCGTTTTGGAGCCAGATTCAGGGCGGCGTGGACGTGTTCAAAGATGTGGGCAACGGCATCGTGAAAAGCTTTGTGTTTGGCCTGACGGTGACCTTTGTGGCCCTGTTTCAGGGCTACGAGGCACAGGCCACGCCGGAGGGGGTGTCGAGCGCGACCACCCGCACGGTGGTGGTGGCTTCCTTGGCGGTGCTCGGGCTCGATTTTGTGCTCACCGCCATGATGTTTTCGATTTAGGAGGGTGTGGTGCAACGCTCAAAAAATGATCTGTGGGTGGGTTTGTTTGTGCTGATCGGCGCAGCGGCCATTTTGTTTTTGGCCCTGCAAGCGGCCAATTTGCTCAACCTCAATTTCCAGTCCACCTACCAGGTGGAGGCGCGCTTTGACAATGTGGGCGGCTTGAAGCCTAAGGCGGCTGTGCGCAGTGGCGGTGTGGTGGTGGGCCGTGTGGAGTCCATCCGTTTTGACGACAAAACCTTTCAGGCCCGCGTGGTGATGGCCCTGGAGACCCGTTACGCGTTTCCCAAAGACAGCTCTCTGAAAATTCTCACTGCGGGCTTGTTGGGCGAGCAGTACATTGGCATCGAGGCTGGTTCCGATGCCGCCAATTTGGCCCCGGGTGACAAAATCACCGCCACCCAATCGGCGGTGGTGTTAGAAAACCTCATCAGCCAGTTCTTGTACAGCAAGGCCGCCGAGCCGGCCAAGGACAAATGATGCCTTTGGCGCAGACTGGGTCCTCGGCCCCATCCTTGTCTCGTTGGCTGGCTAAAACGTTGGCCAAACCATTGGTTCGGTCGCAGCCAAGCCGCGCTGCCTCGCTGTTTGGGGTGGCCTTGCTGAGCGTGTGCCTGGCCACACCTGTGGTCCATGCGCAAGCCACACAGGAGCCAGCCAAGCCCGCCAAAACCTCCAAGAATTCCAACTGGACCCAATGGCTGGACCCCTACGACCGCATCGACCCGTTGGAGCCCTTCAACCGCAGCATGTACCAGCTCAACGACGCGCTGGACCGCAACATCCTGCGCCCGGTGGCCAGCACCTACGTCAAGGTGGCGCCGCGCCCCGTGCGCGCTGGCCTGAGCAACTTCTTTGACAATCTCGAAGACGCCTGGTCGGGCATCAACAACCTGCTGCAAGGCAAAGGCGCAGACGGCCTGGAAACCTTGGCGCGTTTTGGCGTGAACACCGTGGCGGGGTTTTTCGGCTTGTTCGATGTGGCCACGCCCTTGGGCATTGAGCGCCACAGCGAAGACTTTGGCCAAACCCTGGGCGCCTGGGGCGTGGGCTCAGGCCCGTACCTGGTTTTGCCTTTGCTGGGCCCCAGCACCCTGCGCGACACCGCGGCGTTGCGCCTGGACATTGCAGGCGACTTGGTCACCCAGGTGGACAACATTGGTAACCGCAACAGCTTGTACGCCCTGCGCGTGGTCAACCGGCGCGCCGAATACCTCAAAGCCACCGACATGCTCGAGCAATCGGCCTTTGACCCCTACACCTTTGTGCGCGATGCCTTTGTGCAGCGCCGCCGCAACCAGGTCTACGACGGCAACCCGCCCGAGCTGCCCCAAGACGAGGCGCCCGCCCAGCTTGAAGAGCGTTACGATCTCCCCGAAGACACCCCGACACCCCAGAAAGATTGACCATGCAACGCCGTTTTTTCCTGCCTTTGTCTGTGTGCCTGGCCCTGGGCCTGGCCAGCCCGGTGTGGGCCAGCGAGGAAGCGCCTGATGTGTTGATCAAACGCATCTCCACCGAGGTGCTCGACACCATCAAGTCGGACAAAGCCATCCAGGGTGGCGACATGGTCAAGGTCAACCAGCTGGTCGACACGAAAATCATGCCGCATGTGAACTTTCAACGCATGACGGCCTCGGCCGTGGGCCCAAGCTGGCGCCAAGCCACGCCTGAGCAGCAAAAGCGATTGCAAGACGAGTTCAAAGTCTTGCTGGTACGCACGTACTCGGGCGCGCTGGCCCAGGTTTCGGACCAAACCATCACCGTCAAGCCCCTGCGCGCCGCGGCAGACGACAAAGAGGTGGTGGTGCGCTCCGAGGTCAAAGGCCGTGGCGACCCAATTCAGCTCGAGTACCGCATGGAAAAAACCCCAGGCAGCGGCGCGGGCTGGAAAATTTACAACCTCAATGTGCTGGGTGTGTGGCTTGTCGACACCTACCGCACCCAGTTTGCGCAAGAAATCAGCACCAAAGGCATCGATGGTTTGATTGCCTCTTTGAGCGAGCGCAACAAACTGGTGGCTAAAAAAGGCTGACCATGCTGGTGTTGCCCGCCATCCTCACCCAAAGCCAGGCCCAAGCGACCCTGGCGCAGCTTGAGGCCGCCTTGGCACAGGTCAGCGGCCCGCGCGTGGTGGTGGATGGTGCGGCCCTGTTGGAGTTTGACTCGGCCGCGCTGGCTGTGCTGCTGGCCTTGCGCAGGCGTTGTCTGGCACTGGGTAAAACCTTGGTGTGTGAGCGGCTCACGCCACGCTTGGCGGCGCTGGCAGCGCTTTACGGCATCAGCGAGTTGCTCGCCAGCACCTGATCACGCAGCCCCGCGCAGCGCGACCGCCCCCTGGGGCTTAAAATGGAGGGCTTCATGCCAGCCATCTCCTTCCAATTAGTTTCCAAGACCTACCCGAGCCCGCGCAACGCCCAAAGCGCAGCATCAGGTGCGGGCTCGTTCAAGGCCCTCGACCAAGTGTCTTTTGACATCGAAGAGGGCGAGTTCTTCGGTCTGCTGGGGCCCAACGGCGCCGGTAAAACCACACTCATCAGCATCTTGGCCGGCTTGAGCCGCGCCAGCGCTGGCCGCGTGACCGTGCTGGGCAGTGATGTGCAGGCCGATTACGCCCATGCCCGCCGCAAACTGGGCGTGGTGCCGCAAGAGCTGGTGTTCGACCCGTTTTTCAATGTGCGCGAAGCGCTGCGCATCCAGTCGGGTTACTTCGGCGTTAAAAACAACGAGGCCTGGATTGACGAGCTGCTCGAGAGCCTGGGCCTGGCCGAGAAAGCCAACGCCAACATGCGCCAGTTATCGGGTGGCATGAAGCGCCGCGTGCTGGTGGCCCAAGCCCTGGTGCACAAACCTCCGGTCATTGTGTTGGACGAACCCACCGCCGGTGTGGATGTGGAGCTGCGCCAAACCCTGTGGCAGTTCATCGCCAAGCTCAACAAACAAGGCAGCACCGTGCTGCTGACCACGCATTACCTCGAAGAAGCCGAGGCCCTGTGCCACCGCATCGCCATGCTCAAAACCGGGCAGGTGGTGGCGCTGGCCCGCACCAGTGATTTGCTCAAAACCGCCTCGAGCCAAGTGCTGCGCTTGAAGGTCGATGGCGACTTGCCCCCGCACCTGGCCGCCGTGGCGCGGGTGACCGGGCGCATTGCGCAGTTCCCCACGCACAGCGCACTGGACGTGGAAACCACGCTGACCCAAATTCGCCAAGCGGGCTTGCACGCTGAAGACGTGGAAATTGGCCAGGCCGATCTGGAAGAGGTGTTCTTGCAGGTCATGTCGCAACGCGGGCAAAGCAGTGCTGAAGGCGCGCAAACTTTGACGATCGCACAAGGGGGTCAAGCATGACCGGCTGGCAAGCCTTGTTTTACAAAGAGGTGCTGCGTTTTTGGAAGGTGAGCTTTCAGACCGTGGCCGCACCCGTGCTCACCGCGGTGCTGTACTTGATGATCTTTGGCCATGTGCTCGAAGACCGGGTGCATGTGTACGAGGGTGTGAACTACACCAGCTTTTTGGTGCCCGGTTTGGTGATGATGAGTGTGTTGCAAAACGCGTTTGCCAACAGCTCTTCGTCGCTGGTGCAAAGCAAGATCATGGGCAACTTGGTGTTTTTGTTGCTCACGCCTCTGTCGCACTGGAGCTGGTTTGTGGCGTACGTGGGCTCGTCGGTCGTGCGTGGTTTGGCCGTGGGCACAGGGGTGTTTGCAGTTACTGTGTGGTTCACCCACCTGAGTTTTGTGGCGCCGCTGTGGATTGTGGTGTTCGCCATCATGGGTGCGGCCTTGTTGGGCGCACTGGGTTTGATTGCCGGGCTGTGGGCCGACAAATTTGACCAAATGGCCGCCTTTCAAAACTTTGTGGTGGTGCCCATGACGTTTTTGAGCGGGGTGTTCTACTCCATCCACTCATTGCCCACTTTTTGGCAGCAGGTTAGCCACCTCAACCCTTTCTTCTACATGATCGACGGTTTTCGCTACGGCTTTTTTGGCAAGAGCGATGTCTCGCCTTGGCTGAGCCTGGGCATCGTGAGTGTGGCCCTGTTGGTTGTGAGCGCGGTGGCTGTGAACCTGTTGCGCACCGGTTACAAAATTCGTACCTAAGATGACGTCCGACGAACTCAAATCCATCATCCGTGCCGGCTTGGCCTGCGAACACATCGAGCTCGAGGGCGACGGCCGGCATTGGTACGCCACCATCGTCTCGCCCGAGTTTGAAGGCAAGCGCCCCATCGCCCGGCACCAGCGTGTGTACGCCACCCTGGGCCAGAAAATGCATACCGACGAGGTGCACGCCTTGTCCATGAAAACCTACACCCCTGCCGAGTGGGCAGCCCAGGCCTGAGATGGACAAATTACGCATTCGCGGGGGCAACGCCCTGCACGGCGAGGTGCCGGTGTCGGGCGCCAAAAACGCGGCCTTGCCAGAGCTGTGCGCTGCACTCTTGAGTGCTGAGCCGGTGGTGCTGCGCAATGTGCCGCGCCTGCAAGACGTGAGCACCATGCTCAAGCTCATCCGCAACATGGGCGTGAGTGCCGAGCGCGCCGACAACGACGATGTGCTGCTCAACGCCGGTGACCTGCACACGCCGGAGGCGCCCTACGAGCTGGTGAAAACCATGCGCGCTTCGGTGCTGGCCTTGGGGCCACTCTTGGCGCGTTTTGGCCGCGCCACGGTGTCGCTGCCCGGTGGCTGTGCGATTGGTTCGCGTCCGGTGGACCAGCACATCAAAGGCCTGGTGGCCATGGGTGCGGAGATTGCGGTGGAGCACGGCTACATGGTGGCCAAGCTGCCTGCGGGCCGCACACGTTTACAAGGCGCGCGCATCACCACCGACATGGTCACGGTCACAGGCACCGAGAATTTTTTGATGGCCGCTTGCCTGGCCGAAGGCGAAACCGTGTTGGAAAACGCCGCGCAAGAGCCGGAGATTCCCGACCTGGCCGAAATGCTGATCGCCATGGGCGCCAAGATTGAAGGCCACGGCACCAGCCGCATCCGCATCCAGGGCGTGGAGGCTTTGCACGGCTGCACCCACAGCGTGGTGGCCGACCGCATCGAGGCGGGCACGTTTTTGTGCGCCGTGGCCGCCACCGGTGGCGATGTGCTGCTCAAGGGTGGGCGCGCTGACCATTTGGACGCGGTCATCGACAAGCTGCGCGATGCGGGCGTGACCGTCACGGCCGTGCCTGAGGGCATCCGCGTGCAGTCCAGCGGCCCGGCGTTTGAGCGCCTCAAAGCCCAGAGCTTTCGCACCACCGAGTACCCTGGTTTTCCCACCGACATGCAGGCCCAGTTCATGGCGCTTAACGCGGTGTCCAAGGGCGCAGCACAGGTGACCGAGACGATTTTCGAAAACCGCTTCATGCACGTTAACGAGCTGGTGCGCCTGGGTGCGAACATTCAAATCGAGGGCAAGGTGGCCATGGTCGAAGGCGTGCCGCTGCTCTCGGGCGCCACCGTGATGGCCACCGACTTGCGTGCTTCGGCCAGCTTGGTGATTGCTGGCCTCATGGCCGACGGCGAAACCGTGGTGGACCGCATCTACCACCTGGATCGCGGCTACGACCGCATGGAAGCCAAGCTGCGGGCCATCGGCGCGGACATCGAGCGGGTCAAGTGAGCCGCTGTTAAACCCTGCCAGAGCGACCCCTGACTGCGCAATGCGAAAATACCTCTTTTGAAAGCCCCCTGCGCATGATCACGCTCGCCCTGTCCAAAGGACGCATCTTTGACGAAACCCTGCCGCTGTTGCGCGCCGCAGGCATCGAGGTGCTGGACGATCCGGACAAAACCCGCAAGCTCATCCTGGCCACCAACCAGCCCGAGGTGCGGGTGGTGCTGGTGCGCGCCACCGATGTGCCCACCTATGTGCAGTACGGCGGTGCCGACCTGGGCATCACGGGCAAAGACACGCTGCTCGAGCACACCGCCGAGTGGGGCGGCAACGCCGGCTTGGTGCAGCCACTCGATTTGCAAATCGCCAAGTGCCGCATCAGCGTGGCCGTGCGCGAAGGTTTTGATTACGCCGCTGCCATGCGCCAGGGCTCGCGCATGACCGTGGCCACCAAGTACGTGGGCATTGCGCGTGAGTTTTTTGCCTCCAAGGGCGTGCACGTCGACCTCATCAAGCTCTACGGCAGCATGGAATTGGCGCCGCTCACCGGCTTGGCCGATGCGATCGTGGACCTGGTGTCCACCGGCAACACCCTCAAGGCCAACCACCTGGTGGAGGTGGAGCACATCATGGACATCAGCTCGCGCTTGGTGGTCAACCAAGCCGCACTCAAGCTCAAGACCGCACCCATACGCCAGATCATCGACGCGTTTGCTGCTGCGGTGGCCACCCAACACTGATGCTATGACTTTGCTAGCTAAACCCTTAAGCCTGTCAACGGCTCAGGCTGATTTTGAGGCGCAGTTTCAAGCGCGCCTGCACTGGTCGGGCGACACCGATGCAGCCATCGAGTCGCGCGTGGCCGACATCCTGGCTGATGTGCAGCAACGTGGCGATGCCGCAGTGCTCGATTACACCGCGCGCTTTGACGGCTTGAAGGCCAACACCGTGGGTGAGTTGGAGCTCACGCAAGCCGAACTCAAAGCCGCGTTTGAAGCCTTGCCTGCGGCCCAGCGCAGCGCTTTGGAGTCGGCTGCGGCGCGTGTGCGCAGCTACCACGAGGCGCAAAAGAAGGCCAGCGGCGAGAGCTGGAGCTACCGCGACGCCGACGGCACCCTCTTGGGCCAAAAAGTCACGCCCCTAGACCGCGTGGGCATTTACGTGCCCGGCGGCAAAGCCGCGTACCCATCGAGCGTGCTGATGAACGCCATCCCCGCGCATGTGGCCGGGGTGCAAGAGATCATCATGGTGGTGCCCACGCCGCTGCGCGAAGGCCAAACCAAGCCTGAAAAAAACCAGTTGGTGTTGGCCGCTGCGTATGTGGCTGGGGTGTCGCGCGCTTTCACCATCGGTGGCGCACAAGCCGTGGCGGCTTTGGCGTATGGCACGGCCACCGTGCCTGCGGTGGACAAAATCACCGGCCCGGGCAACGCCTATGTGGCCAGCGCCAAGCGGCGTGTGTTTGGCAAGGTGGGCATCGACATGATTGCCGGCCCCAGTGAAATTTTGGTGCTGGCCGATGGCTCCACACCCGCCGAATGGGTGGCCATGGACCTGTTCAGCCAGGCCGAGCACGACGAGCTGGCCCAAAGCATTTTGCTCTGCCCCGATGCGGCCTTCATCGCCCAGGTGCAAGCCGCCATCGACCAGCTGCTGCCCGTGATGCCGCGCGCAGCCATCATTGCCAAGTCGCTCAACGACCGTGGTGCTTTGATCCACACCCGCAGCATGGAAGAAGCGTGCGAGATCAGCAACCGCATCGCGCCCGAGCACCTGGAAATTTCCAGCCGTGAGCCCGCGCGTTGGGAGCCCTTGCTCAAGCACGCCGGCGCGATTTTCATGGGTGCTTACACCAGCGAGTCGCTGGGCGACTACTGCGCTGGCCCCAACCACGTGCTGCCCACCAGTGGCACCGCGCGTTTCTCCAGCCCACTGGGTGTGTACGACTTCCAAAAACGCTCCAGCCTGATTGAGGTCAGCGAGCAGGGCGCGCAAACCTTGGGCAAAGTGGCGGCCGAGTTGGCTTACGGCGAAGGCCTGCAAGCCCACGCCCGCGCTGCCGAATTGCGCTTGCAACCGGTGCCACCGATGCGGGGTGCATCATGAGCGATGCCGTGAGCATGCCATTGAATTGCATCCGCGACGACGTGCTCGCCATGCACGCTTATGTGGTGCAAGACGCGGGCGACATGGTCAAGCTTGACGCCATGGAGAACCCCTACACCTTGCCCGCTGAGCTGCAAACCAAGCTTGGTGAGCGTTTGGGCCAACTGGCCTTGAACCGCTACCCCGGTGGGCGGGTCAATGAGCTGCGCGAGGCGCTGGCATCGTATGCCGGCATGCCCGAGGGCTTTGAGCTCATGCTGGGCAACGGCTCAGACGAGCTGATCTCTTTGCTGGCCTTGGCCTGTGCCAAACCAGGTGCGAGCGTCTTGGCCCCCGTGCCCGGCTTTGTGATGTACGCCATGAGCGCGCAGTTGCAGGGCTTGGCTTTCCACGGCGTGCCCTTGACGGCTGACTTTGAGCTCGACACCCCGGCCATGCTCGCGGCCATTGCGCAGCACCGCCCGGCCATCGTCTACCTGGCCTACCCCAACAACCCCACGGCCAATTTGTGGAGCGTCGACAGCATGCTGGCCATCATCGAGGCCACGGGCCAAGCCGGTGGTTTGGTGGTGGTGGACGAGGCTTACCAGCCCTTTGCCAGCGATTCGTTCATCCACCGCATCGCCAACCACAGCCATGTGCTGTTGATGCGCACCCTCTCCAAATTCGGTTTGGCCGGTGTGCGCCTGGGCTACATGATCGGCCCCAAAGCCCTGGTGCATGAGGTCGACAAAGTGCGCCCGCCCTACAACATCAGCGTGCTCAACTGCGAGTGCGCCCTGTTTGCTTTGGCGCATGCGCCGGCGTTTGCGGCCCAGGCCCAGGCCATCAAAGCCCAGCGCGAGATGCTGCTGCAAGCCCTGGCCGAGCTGGGCGTGCGGGTGTTTCCCAGCCAAGCCAACATGGTGCTCATACGCGTGACAAACGCCACCGAGACCTTTGAGCGCCTCAAAAAGCAGGGCGTGTTGATCAAGAACGTTTCTAAAATGCACCCATTGCTCGCGGAATGCCTGCGCCTGACCGTGGGCACCCCTGAGGAAAACCAGCGTTTGTTGCTGGCCTTGAAAGAAGCTTTATGAGCACCCCCCTGACAGCGCCTCGCACCGCAGAGGTCACGCGCAACACGGCCGAGACCAAAATCACCGTCAAGCTCAACTTGGATGGCACCGGCGTGGCCAAGCTCTCCACTGGCATCGGGTTTTTTGACCACATGCTCGACCAAATCGCCCGCCACGGCCTGATTGACCTCGACATCGACTGCCAGGGCGACCTGCACATCGACGGCCACCACACCGTCGAAGACGTGGGCATCACCCTGGGCCAAGCTTTTGCCAAGGCCATGGGGGATAAAAAAGGCATCCGTCGTTATGGGCACGCCTACGTGCCGCTGGACGAGGCCTTGAGCCGTGTGGTGGTGGATTTTTCGGGCCGCCCCGGCATTGAAATGCATGTGCCGTTCAAGAGCGGCATGATCGGCGCGTTCGACACGCAGCTGGCCTTTGAGTTTTTCCAGGGCTTTGTGAACCACGCCTTTGTCACGCTGCACATCGACAACCTGCGCGGCGAGAACGCGCACCACCAGTGCGAAACCGTGTTCAAAGCCTTTGCCCGCGCGCTGCGTGCGGCCATTGAGCTCGACCCGCGTTCGGTGGGCATGATCCCCTCGACCAAGGGCTCGCTTTGACACGGTGTATGAAGCTGTTTTTTGCCTCTAAGCCACGCCAGTGCTGATGATGTAGCTATGAATTTGCGAGCAAAATCAGTGGCGGTGGTCGATTACGGCATGGGCAACCTGCGCTCGGTCTCCCAAGCCGTGCAGGCGGCGGCTGCGGGCAGTGGCTTTGAGGTGGTGGTCACCGCCGACCCCGACCAGGTGCGCGCGGCCCAGCGCATCGTGCTGCCCGGCCAAGGCGCCATGCCCGACTGCATGCGCGAGCTCAGCGCTTGCGGCCTGCGCGAGGCCGTCCTGGAGGCCGCAGCCAACAAACCCCTGTTTGGGGTGTGCGTGGGCATGCAAATGCTGCTCGACCACAGCGCCGAGGGCAACACACCCTCGTTGGGCTTGATCCCGGGTGAGGTGGTGAAGTTTGATTTGGCCGGCCGCCTGCAAGCCGATGGCAGCCGCTTCAAAGTGCCACAAATGGGCTGGAACCAGGTGCAGCAAACCCGTGCGCACCCCGTGTGGGGCGATGTGCCCGACAACAGCTATTTTTACTTTGTGCACAGCTTTTATGCCCGGCCACACAAGCCCGAGCACAGCGCAGGCCTGACCGATTACGGCGGGCTGTTCACCTCGGCTGTGGCGCGCGATAATGTTTTTGCCACCCAGTTTCACCCAGAAAAAAGTGCCGCCCACGGGCTTGCGCTGTACCGCAACTTCCTTCACTGGAACCCTTAATTCATGCTGCTCATCCCTGCGATCGATTTGAAAGACGGTCACTGCGTGCGCCTCAAGCAAGGCGACATGGACCAATCCACCACCTTTGGTGAGAACCCCGCCGTGATGGCCCGCAGCTGGGTAGACAAGGGCGCGCGTCGCTTGCACCTGGTGGACTTGAACGGCGCTTTTGCCGGCCAGCCCAAAAACGAAGCGGCCATACGCAGCATCTTGAAAGAGGTTGGCGGTGAGGTGGATGTGCAACTCGGCGGCGGCATCCGTGACCTCGACACCATCGAGCGCTACCTCGACGCTGGCCTGCGCTACGTCATCATTGGTACGGCCGCAGTGAAGAACCCCGGCTTTTTACAAGACGCCTGCACCGCGTTTGGCGGCCACATCATCGTGGGGCTGGATGCCAAAGACGGCAAAGTCGCCACCGACGGCTGGAGCAAACTCACCCGCCATGATGTGGTGGACATGGGCAAAAAATTTGAAGACTACGGCGTGGAGTCCATCATCTACACCGACATCGGCCGCGACGGCATGCTCTCGGGCATCAACATCGAAGCCACGGTCAAACTCGCCCAAGCCCTGACCATCCCCGTGATTGCCTCGGGCGGCCTGAGCAACATCGCCGACATTGAAAAGCTCTGCGCGGTGCAAGACGAGGGTGTGGAAGGCGTGATTTGCGGTCGCGCCATTTACACCGGCGACCTCGACTTTGCCGCTGCGCAAAAGTTGGCTGATGAGCTCAATGATTGATCTCTTGGAAGCTGGTGTGGTTTGCAAAGGCGACGCGGGTCTTCTGAACAGCCATGTTGTCTGCGCTCGCACCAGCCAGGGTGATGTGGGTGTTTCCTGCAGCGAAATCAAGGAGGAGGTGTCCGTAGGGCGCCGGGGGACATTCGCGGAAGGGAATACCCATGTCGCCATGGCGTTCTCCCTCCAAGCGATGACCTCCACACCAACAGGCACCTATGCTGGCTAAACGCATCATTCCCTGCCTCGATGTGACGGGCGGGCGCGTCGTCAAGGGCGTGAACTTTGTGGAGTTGCGCGACGCTGGCGACCCGGTGGAAATTGCCGCGCGCTACAACGAGCAAGGTGCGGATGAGCTCACGTTTTTGGACATCACCGCCACCAGCGACGGGCGCGATGTGATTTTGCACATCATCGAAGCGGTGGCCAGCCAGGTGTTCATTCCTTTGACGGTGGGTGGCGGTGTGCGCACGGTCGACGATGTGCGTCGCTTGCTCAACGCCGGCGCCGACAAAACCAGTTTCAACTCGGCAGCCATTGCCAACCCGCAAGTCATCTCTGACGCCTCGGCCAAATACGGTTCGCAGTGCATCGTGGTGGCCATTGATGCCAAGCGCCGAAGCGCCGAAGATGCGCAGCGTTTGGTCAACGGCGCGCCCATTGGCGAAGGCTGGGATGTGTACAGCCACGGCGGGCGCAAGAACACCGGGCTGGATGCGGTGCAGTGGGCCGCGCACATGGCGCAGCGCGGTGCGGGCGAGATTTTGCTCACCAGCATGGACCGCGATGGCACCAAGTCGGGTTTTGATTTGCATCTCACACGCGCGGTGAGCAACGCGGTGGGCGTGCCGGTGATTGCCTCGGGCGGCGTGGGCAACCTCGACCACCTGGTCGACGGCATCAAGCTGGGTGGCGCCGACGCGGTGCTGGCCGCGAGCATTTTTCACTACGGCGAATACACCGTGGCCCAAGCCAAAGCGCGCATGGCCCAAGCCGGCATTCCGGTGCGCCAAGAGGTGCAGGTATGAGCTGGCTTGACGAGGTCAAGTGGGACGCCCAAGGCCTGGTACCGGTCATTGCGCAAGAGCAGTCCAGCAAAGACGTGGTCATGTTCGCCTGGATGAACCGCGAGGCCCTGGCCAAGACGGCCGAGCTCGGCCGTGCGGTGTACTTCAGCCGCTCGCGCAACAAGCTGTGGTTCAAAGGCGAAGAGTCGGGCCATGTGCAAACTGTGCATGAGATCCGCATTGATTGCGACAACGACGTGGTGCTGCTGGCCATCACCCAAACCGGGCATGAGCCCGGCATTGCCTGCCACACCGGGCGCCACAGCTGCTTTTACAGCGTGCTCAAAGACGGGCAGTGGACCGCTGTTGAGCCGGTGCTCAAAGACCCCGACACGATTTACAAAAAGGCCTGAGATGACCTCCCCGCAAGATGTGCTGATCCGTTTGGCCGGTGTGATTGAAAGCCGCTTGCCCGCGCAAGGCGGCGACCCCGACAGCAGCTATGTGGCCCGCTTGCTGCACAAAGGCCCCGATGCTTTTCTGAAGAAAATCGGCGAAGAGGCCACCGAGGTGGTCATGGCCGCCAAAGACGCCGACCACGGCTCGCCCAAAGAAAAAATTGTCAACGAGGTGGCCGACCTGTGGTTTCACTGCATGATCGCGCTGGCCCATTACGGCTTGACCCCAGAGGATGTAGTTGCCGAGTTGGCGCGCCGCGAAGGCACCTCGGGCATTGAAGAAAAAGCCTTGCGCAAAGCCTTGGCCCGCGAAAAATCAGAATAACGTCACAGTATGAGCCACCACCACACGGACGACAACTGCATCTTTTGCAAGATCGTGGCGGGCAAGATCCCGTCGAAAAAAGTCTATGAAGACGAAGATATTTTTGCCTTTCATGACATCGCGCCTTGGGCGCCAGTGCACCTGTTGATGATTCCCAAGGCCCACATCCCGTCTTTGGCGCAGGTGGGCCCCGAGCATGAGGCTTTGTTGGGGCGCATGATGGTGCTGGCTTCCAAGCTCGCCGCGCAAGAGGGGTGCAACCCTTACCCAGACGGCGGCTTTCGGCTGGTGAGCAACACCGGCACCGAGGGCGGGCAAGAGGTGCATCACCTGCATATCCACGTGATGGGTGGTCCACGGCCTTGGCTCAGGGGCTGAGCTGACCAGGCTGACCCTATTGAACTGCACCACAATGGCCCCAGGTTTTAGGTGATTCTGGGGCTGCGCATGGCAGGGCCTGCGCGGGCGCTTAGAATTCAAACATTGAAGAGGAGTTAGACATGGGTTCGTTTTCTATTTGGCATTGGCTCATCGTTTTGTTGATCGTGGTGATGGTGTTTGGCACCAAGAAGCTCAAGAATTTGGGTGGCGATCTGGGCGGGGCCGTCAAAGGCTTCAAAGACGGCATGAAAGAGGGCGGTTCTTCCGAGGCCAAGCCTGAAGACAAGCCAGCCGCCCAAGTGGCTGCTGCGTCTACCGAGAAAACCACGATCGACGTGGAAGCCAAGACCAAGTCTTGAGACCACGCTGCTGTGCGTCGAGGTTGTTTGTGCGTGAGCACAGATCGGGTTGCGTGTGATTGATCTGGGTATTTCGAAAATAGCACTCATCGGTGCGGTGGCGCTCATCGTCATCGGCCCTGAGAAGCTGCCGCGCGTGGCCCGCACCGTGGGTGCCTTGATCGGCAAGGCGCAGCGTTATGTGTCGGACGTCAAGGCCGAGGTCAACCGCTCGATGGAGCTCGACGAGCTCAAGAAAATGAAAGAGTCGGTGGAGACGGCGGCCAACGAGGTGAGCTCCTCGGTGCAAAGCAGTGCCAGCGACTTTGAAAAAACCTGGACCGATGCCACCAACGAGCTCAACGGTGTGAGCGTGGACCACACGCCCCTGGCCGAGCTCGAGCTCGACGTTCCGGTTTACAAACATCCCAAGAAAAACTGGCGCATCAAGGCAGGTGCCACGCCGCAGTGGTACAAAGCCCGCAATGGCATTCGCACCAAGGCTTTGTCGGGTGCGGCTCGCGTGGCGCGTTTTCGGCCGCAAAAATTCAACTGACGCGTGGGTGGCGGACCTGAGTCCCGCCCCGCACAACACACACAGGCATGGCTGACCCACAATCCCCCGACGAACTTGCCGGCTCAGAGCAACCCTTTGTGCAGCACCTCATGGAGCTGCGCGACCGCCTGCTCAAGGCCGTGGTGGCCATGGCCATTGCCGGCATTGTGTTGGGCTTGTACCCCGGCCCGGCTGCGCTTTATGACATCTTGGCCGCGCCGCTGATTGCCACGCTGCCCAAAGGTGCCACGCTGATTGCCACCTCGGTGATTTCGCCGTTCATGGTGCCGCTCAAAATCTTGTTGATGACCGCTTTTCTCATCGCCTTGCCCGCCATTCTTTGGCAGGCCTGGGCGTTTGTGGCGCCAGGTTTGTACGCGCATGAAAAAAAGCTGGTGTTGCCTTTGGTGGTGTCGAGCACCTTGCTGTTTTTCTTTGGGGTGGCGTTTTGCTACTTCTTTGTGTTTGGGCAGGTGTTTGCTTTCATCCAAAGCTTTGCGCCCAAGAGCATCACTGCCGCGCCTGACATTGAGGCCTACCTGAGCTTTGTGCTCACCATGTTTTTAGCTTTCGGCCTGTCGTTTGAGGTGCCGATTGTGGTCATTGTGTTGGCCCGCATGGGCATTGTCAGCCTGGAGAAGATGCGCGATTTCCGCGGCTATTTTGTGGTGCTGGCCTTCATCATCGCAGCCATTGTGACGCCGCCCGATGTGGTGTCGCAGCTGGCCTTGGCTGTGCCCATGTGCCTGCTCTATGAACTCGGTTTGTTGGCAGCCAAGTTCTTCATCAAACACACCAAAGCGCCAGACGCAGAACCCGAGGCCTGAAGTTTTATGCTTGATGCCTGGAGCGTCAAGCCTAAAGCTCGAAGCGTCAAGTCATTCACAGCGGCTCAGGCGGGTCCCCAAGGCCGCTCGAGGTTTTAACGCCCACCCGCCTTCGAGACGTTGCGTGGTTTAGGCCGCACGCCCGGAACAATCGACAGGGTTTGCGATTTGTTTTGTCGCAGCACTTCCAAGGCATAAGCCTGCCCAGGTTTGAGGGCGGCCACAGCGCTGAGCAACTCAGGCACAGAGCCGATGCTTTGGTTGGCCACCTTCACCACCACATCCCCCGGGCGCACACCAGCTGTGGCAGCCGGGCCGTTTTGCAAGACCCCCGTGATGACCACCCCCTGCGTGGCTTTGGTGCCAAAGGTTTCAGCCAGTTCGGGCGTGAGAGGGTTGGGCTCCACCCCAATCCAGCCGCGGGTGACTTGGCCGTCGGTCACGATGCTCTCAAGCACCATTTTTGCGGTGGTTACGGGAATAGCAAAGCCTATGCCCATGCTGCCGCCCGAGCGCGAGTAAATGGCGGTGTTGATGCCCAGCAAATGCCCTTGCGTGTCGACCAGCGCACCGCCTGAGTTACCTGGGTTGATCGCCGCATCGGTTTGGATGAAGTTTTCAAAGGTGTTGATGCCCAGCTCGCTGCGCCCCAGGGCGCTCACGATCCCACTGGTGACCGTTTGACCCACCCCAAAGGGGTTGCCGATGGCCAGC
>DKJZ01000049.1 GCA_002454975.1 Hylemonella sp. UBA6679 | reverse complement strand
CGGTAAAGGTAACCCCGAGTATTACGTGGCTGAAATCCAGCCCGGCAAGATCGTGTTCGAAATCCTCGGCGTGCCCGAGGAACTCGCCCGCGAAGCTTTCCGTCTGGCCGCTGCCAAGCTGCCTTTGCGTACGACTTTTGTCAGCCGCATGATCGGCCAGTAATCAGGAGCCATGATGAACACCACTGAACTGCGCCAAAAAGACGTGGCTGGTCTGCAAGCCGAAGTCAAAGAGTTGCAAAAAGCACACTTTGGCCTGCGCATGCAAAAAGCCACTCAGCAGCTGAACAACACAGCGACGCTGAAATCCACACGCCGTGCCATTGCACGTGCCAAGACCATTCTTGCTGAAAAGCAAGCCGCCAAATAAGGAGCCCTGAATGACGGAAGCTAAAAAATCCCTCAAGCGCACCTTGATTGGCAAGGTGGTTAGCGACAAGCGCGCCAAGACCGTCACGGTGTTGGTGGAGCGTCGCGTGAAGCACGCGCTGTACGGCAAGATCGTGGCTAAATCCAGCAAGTACCACGCCCACGACGAAGCGGGTGAGTACAAGATGGGTGATGTCATTGAGATCACCGAAAGCAAACCTATCTCTAAAACCAAAAACTGGGTCGCTACCCGTTTGGTCGAGAAGGCAGCTGCGGTTTAAGCTTATCGCAAGCTTGTCTGCAAGCGATTCAAAAACGGCTCACAATAGTGGGCCGTTTTTCTTTCAGGCCACCTTGGCCTGGCAACCCTGTTATTGAGGACACCATCATGATCAAAGTCGGAGACAAACTCCCAGCCGCCACCCTGCACGAGTACATTGAAGTTGAAGGCAATGGCTGCAGCATTGGCCCTAACGCCGTTGACGTGGCCAAAGCCACGGATGGCAAAACCATCGCTTTGTTTGCACTGCCTGGTGCATTCACACCCACCTGCTCGGCCAAGCACGTGCCTGGTTATGTGGAGCACTTCAATGAGCTCAAAGCCGCTGGCGTGGACGAAATCTGGTGCGTGAGCGTGAACGACGCGTTCGTGATGGGTGCCTGGGCACGTGACCTCAAGACAGACGGCAAAGTCCGCATGTTGGGTGATGGCAGCGCAGATTTCACCAAAGCCACTGGCTTGACCCTGGACCTGGCCGCACGCGGCATGGGTCTGCGCAGCAACCGTTACTCCATGTTGGTTAAAAACGGCGTGGTGGCTTCCTTGAACGTCGAGGCCCCCGGCAAATTCGAAGTGAGCGATGCTGGCACCATGCTGGCACAAGCCAAAGCGTAAGCTGCTTCAACGCCAATTAAAAAAAGCCGCGTCAGCGGCTTTTTTTCGTTCAAGCTTCTTTGAGCAACGTCTCAATCAAGCGGTGAAGCTCGGCAAAATCTGGCTCGCCAACATACCGTTTGATGATCTTGCCTTGCTTGTTGACCAAATAGCTGGTGGGCGTGAGCTTGACATCGCCCCAAGCTTGCGCAACTTGCCCCGTATTGTCGATGGCAACTTTGAATGGCAGCTGCCGGGTTTGTGTGAAGTTCACCACGTAGCTTGGAGGGTCGTAGCGCATGGCCACCGCCACAGTGTCGTAACCAGAGGCCTTGTACTTCTCATACGTGCTGATGAGCTTGGGCATTTCTGCCACGCAAGACACACAGCTCGTGGCCCAAAAATTCACCAGTGTCACCTTGCCCTGCAGGTCATTGGTGCTAATGCGCGAACCATCCAACAACACAAAATCCGAAGCGGGTGCAGGGCCTTGCGCTGGGTCGGCGCTTAAGAACCATGCACCAGCTGCCACAAGCAGCGCCAGAACGGGAAGGAAAAGACGTTTCATAGGGTTCATGCCAGCAAAGGGCGGTGGTGAATCAACACGATAATCCAAGGATGACCTACAGACCTTGGCTGATCGCAGCTGCACTGAGTGTGGCTGCGTGTACCCCCAGTTTAAACTGGCGCGAAGTCCGTCCTGAGCACACCACGCTCAAGACCCTCTTGCCCTGTAAGCCAGACCATGGCAGCCGGCAAGTGAAGGTTGGCCAACAGGAGATGGAAGTGCGCATGACGGGCTGCCAAGCCCAAGAACACCTGTTGGCTGTGGCGCGTTTGCCCATGCCCGAAAAGGCCACGCAAGAAGAAACAAGCTTGGCAATCAAGCAGTGGCAAGATGCCACGCTGGCCAACTTCAAGGGTAAGGTCACGGGCACACAAGCCTTTGTGATCAAAGCCAAAAGCACGCCTTCAACGGCACCGGTGATGAAAATATCCGCAAGCGGTCAAGGGCCAGACGGGCAGCTTGTGCAAAGCCAAATGCTCTTTTTTGTTCATGAGAACCACATCGTGCAAGCGGTGGTGTACGCACCCAAACTCAGCACGGAAGTGACAGAAACCTTCTTTGCGGGCTTAGAGCTGCCATGAGTGACGCTCTGATGCCCAAGGCGCAAGCCATACGTGTGTTCCTCGCCTTTGCACTGGCCTACTTTCTATCCACCTTGGTCAGGGCGGTGACGGCCACCTTGTCGCCCGTGCTGACCACCGAGTTCAGCCTGAATGCGGCAGACCTGGGATTGCTGGCTGGTGGGTATTTTTTCGGGTTTTCTCTCACGCAACTTCCTTTGGGGTCTTGGTTGGACCGGTATGGGCCCAAGCGCATGCTTTTGTGGTTTTTGGCGGTGGCTGTGCTGGGTTGCGGTGCATTTGCGGTGGCCTTGGATTTCAACGGTTTGCTGCTGGCTCGGGTGATGTGTGGCGTGGGTTTGAGTGCGTGCCTGATGGCCCCGTTGACCGGCTACAGGCGTTGGTATGCCAAGGACATGCTGATTCGAGCCAACTCATGGATGCTGATGAGCGGCTCTTTGGGCGTGGTGGCCTCGACATTGCCCGTGCAATGGCTGCTGCCGCACCTGGGTTGGCGCGGCGTCTTCGGTGTGCTGGGCGTGCTGTTGGTGTTGGCCATGGTGGTCATCATCCGGGTGGTGCCCAGATGGCAAGTCTCGGCCCCCGTTGTGCAAGACGCACCTACAAAGGCCAGCTACGCACAGGTCTGGCGTGATCCTTATTTTCAAAAAATGGCCCCGTTGGCGTTCTTCGCCTACGGCGGGCTGATTGCTGTGCAAACCTTGTGGGCTGCACCGTGGATGATCAAAGTCAATGGCTACACACCTTTGCAAGCAGCAAGTGGTTTGTTTGCACTCAATGTGACCTTGCTCATGGCGTATTGGTGGTGGGGGTGGAGCAACCCTCGTCTGACGGCACGCGGGTGGACCACGGTCAAGCTCATCACTGTGTGCGTGCCCGCCAGCCTGGCGCTGTTGGGGCTGACCATCATCAGCGCCCAGCAAAGCCTGGTTCCCACAACTGTCATTTTGGTGATGTATTGTGTGGTGTGTACCGTGGTGTCTTTGGCCCAGCCCTCGGTGGGCATGGCGTTTCCAGCAGCATTGGCTGGGCGTGCTTTGTCGGCCTACAACCTGGTGATTTTTTCGGGTATTTTTGCCATGCAATGGGGCATCGGCTTGGTGGTGGACACACTGCGCAAGTTGGGTTGGTCGGAGGTGGCTGCCTTTCAGGGGGCCTTCACGGTGTTGTTGTTGCTATCTGCGGCTTCGTATATTTATTTTTTAAGAAAAAAAGCCTAAAGCATGAGTCATGGCATCTTGATCGTTGCGCACGCGCCCTTGGCCTCAGCTTTAAGGGCTTGTGCTGCGCACGTGTATGCCGAGCGCATGGACAGCGTGCACGCCTTGGATGTGAGCGACAGTGACACCCAAGACCAAGCCTTGGCCAAAGCCCTCACGCTGCGCCAGACCATGGGCAGTGCGCCGGTGTTGGTGTTGGCCGATATGCTGGGGGCCACGCCGTGCAATGTGGCGACCCGTTTGGTGCAAGGGACATCGGATGTGTTGCTAGCAGGTGTTAATCTGCCCATGTTGTGGCGAGCCATGTCTTACCAAAACGAGGCGTTTTCAGAAATGACCGACCGAGCGCAAGAAGGCGCTTTGCGTGGCGTGACAAAATTGGCGGAATAAGCGTTTGTTGAGATCAGATGGGTAGCGGTTCAAAAGCCAAAGCAGCCAGAAATACAAACAAAAAACGAGGGGACAACAATTGGTCAAAACCAGCGTCAGCATCATCAACAAGCTTGGCTTGCATGCGCGTGCATCGGCCAAGCTCACCAAACTCGCCGGCAGTTTTCCTTGTGAAGTCTGGATCACCAAGGGAGACCGCCGCATGAACGCCAAAAGCATCATGGGCGTCATGATGCTGGCAGCAGGCATTGGCAGCACGGTGGTGCTGGAAACAGAAGGCACGCAAGAGGAAGAGGCCATGGCGGCTTTGCTCGCCCTGATCAACGACCGCTTCGGAGAAGGTGAATGACCTTTGCCATCCACGGTTTGGCAGTGGCGCAGGGCGTGGCCATTGGTCGCGCTGTGTTGGTGGCCGCCAGCCGCGTGGATGTGGCGCACTACTTCATCAAGCCACACCAAGTGGCCTCAGAAATTGACCGTGTACGCAGCGGGCGCAACGCCGTGGTCGATGAGCTCACCCGGTTGCAACAGACCGTGGCGCACATGGGCTCCAAGGATGCGCCGCAAGAACTCAAAGCCTTGCTCGATGTTCACCTCATGCTGCTCCAAGACGAAGAGTTGGTAGAAGGCGTCAAGCATTGGATCAAAGAGCGGCTCTACAACGCTGAGTGGGCCTTGACCACACAGCTGGAGGTGATTGCGCGGCAGTTTGACGAGATGGAAGACGAGCACTTGCGCGAGCGCAAAGCCGATCTCGAGCAAATCACTGAAAAGGTCTTGCGTGCCATGCAAGGCTTGGCCTCGCCCGTGGTGCCCGCACCGCAAGACAAGCGCAAAGGCAACGGCAACCAGCAAGACTTGTTGCTCGAAGACACGGTGGATGTGCCGCTTGTGCTCATTGCCCACGAACTCTCGCCCTCAGACCTGTTGCAGTTCAAGCAAGGCGTGTTTGCAGGGTTTGTGACCGATGTGGGTGGCAAAACCTCGCACACCGCCATTGTGGCGCGCAGCATGGACATACCCGCGGTGGTAGGCGCACGCACGGCCAGCCAGTTGGTGCGTCAAGACGACTGGGTCATCATTGATGGCGATGCTGGTGTGGTCATTGTGGATCCCTCGCCCATCATCTTGGCTGAATACGGCTTCAAACAACGCCAGCTCAACTTGGAGCGCGGCAGGCTTTCACGCCTCATCAATACGCCCTCGGTGACGCTCGATGGTCAGAAGGTGGAGTTGCTTGCCAACATTGAAATGCCCGAGGATGCAGCCACGGCTTTGAGGGCGGGCGCTGTGGGTGTGGGCTTGTTCCGAAGCGAGTTTTTGTTCATGGGCCGCCAGGGCAGGTTGCCCGATGAAGAAGAACAATACCGTGCTTACCGCCGTGCGGTAGAAGGCATGCAAGGCTTGCCGGTGACCATCCGCACAGTGGATGTGGGTGCCGATAAGCCCGTGGGCAGCCCCAAAGAAGAGTCGCACCTCAACCCGGCGCTGGGCTTGCGAGCCATACGTTGGAGCCTGGCCGATCCGGCCATGTTCATCACGCAGTTGCGCGCCATTTTGCGAGCTGCAGCGCATGGGCAAGTGCATGTGCTCATTCCCATGTTGGCGCACATTGGCGAAATTCGACAGACTCTGGCGCTGATGGACCAAGCCCGTGCAGAGCTCGATCGTGATGGGCTGGTGTATGGGCCTGTGAAGCTCGGCGCCATGATTGAAATTCCTGCTGCGGCGCTGATGCTCAACACATTTTTGAAGTACTTTGACTTCCTCTCTGTGGGCACCAATGACCTGATTCAATACACCTTGGCCATCGACCGAGCCGATGAATCTGTGGCCCATTTGTACGACCCCACGCACCCGGCGGTGCTGCGCTTGCTTGCTGACACCATTGCGGCCTGTCAGGCGCAGGGCAAGCACGTGGCGGTGTGTGGCGAGATGGCCGGTGACACCCACATGACACGCTTGCTGCTGGGCTTGGGCTTACGCAGCTTTTCCATGCACCCAGCACAGATCTTGGCGGTCAAGCAGGAGGTGTTGCGCGCTGACACGCGACAGTTGACGCCTTGGTCGCAAGAGGTGTTGGAGAGCGACGAGCCCTCGCAACTCATGGGCTCTTAAGCCCTGGCTGTCAGCGTTTTGCTGCAGTCAGGCTGGCAGCATGCGCTTGTTGGTCGGCGTGGTAGCTCGAGCGCACCATTGCGCCCACAGCCGCATGCTCAAAGCCCATCTCGTACGCTTTTTCTTCAAACATTTTGAAGGTGTCGGGGTGCACGTAGCGGCGCACGGGCAGGTGTGAGGTGGAGGGGGCCAAGTACTGGCCAATGGTCAAGCGGTCGATGTTGTGCGCGCGCATGTCACGCATGACATCGAGAATTTCTTCGTCGGTTTCGCCCAAGCCCACCATCAAGCCGCTTTTGGTGGGCACATGCGGGAACAGGGCCTTGAATTTTTTCAGCAGGTTCAGCGAGAACTGGTAGTCGCTACCAGGGCGTGCCTGCTTGTAAAGGCGCGGCACGGTTTCCAGGTTGTGGTTCATCACATCTGGTGGGGCTGCCTTGAGGATGTCGAGCGCGCGGTCATCGCGACCCCGAAAATCGGGCACCAACACCTCAATTTGCGTGGCAGGTGAGACTTCACGGGTTTTGCGGATGCACTCCACAAAATGGCCTGCACCGCCGTCGCGCAGGTCGTCGCGGTCCACGCTGGTGATGACCACGTAGTTCAGCTTGAGCGCGGCGATGGTGTTGGCCAGGTTGGTGGGTTCGTTGGTGTCGAGTGGGTCGGGGCGGCCGTGGCCCACATCGCAAAATGGGCAGCGGCGCGTGCATTTGTCGCCCATGATCATGAACGTGGCCGTGCCCTTGCCAAAGCATTCACCAATGTTGGGGCAGCTGGCTTCTTCGCACACCGTGACCAATTTGTTGGCGCGCAGAATGTCTTTGATTTCGTAAAAGCGCGTGGTGGGGCTGCCAGCTTTGACGCGAATCCAGTCGGGCTTTTTAAGCACTTCGCCCGCCTCTACCTTGACCGGAATGCGCGAGAGCTTGGCCGCAGCTTTTTGTTTGGCGCTGGCGTCGTAGGTGTCCAGGGATTGCTCTTGGCGGACCACGCGGGTGTCTGTGCTCATAAGTGTGGGGCGGGGTTGTCCCGTCACGGTGCTAAGTAGGTGGTGAGCTTTTGGCTCAGAACTTGGGCCACATCGAGTGGGTTGGCTTGAACGCCTATTGTAGAGAGGTCGACCGTGCGCAAACCCTGATAACCACAAGGGTTGATGCGCTCAAAAGGTGCCAGGTCCATGGCCACGTTCAGTGCCAGCCCGTGGTAGGTGCAGTGCCGGCTCACTTTGATGCCCAGGGCGGAAATTTTGCCCAGGCCGCTGAAATCGGGGGTGCTCGCTGCCAAGCCTTTGCTGGGGCGCTGGGGCAGGGCTGCGTGAGAAAAAGGGTCGTCAAGCCGCACATAAATGCCCGGTGCACCCGCCACCCTGTGACCCGTCACGCCCACGTGCAGCAGGGTGCGTATGACGGCCTCTTCGAGGCGGTAAACAAACTCTTTGACGAAATAGCCTGCGCGCTGAAGATCGATCATGGGGTAGGCCACAATCTGGCCAGGGCCGTGGTAGGTGACTTGGCCGCCGCGGTTGGTGGCCACCACTGGAACATCCCCAGGCGCAAGAATATGATCACTTTTGCCTGCCAGGCCTTGTGTGTAAACGGGATGATGCTCGCAAATCCATAGCAAATCAGGGTCGGAGACGCTACGAGGGGCGCTGCGAGAGGCGGTATGCGCCTGCATGGCCTCGTAGGTGGGCAGGTAAGGCACCAGACCCAAGAACTTCACCTCGATCGCGTTGGGCATAGGGCTTAAAGCACCACTTTGACCATGGGGTGCGTTGAGAGGGTCCGGTAGAGCTCGTCGAGTTGTTCGCGGCTGGTGGCGTTGATGGTGATGGTCACGCCCAGGTAATTGCCCGCCTTGCTTTGGCGCACTTCAAGCGAGTCTTTGGTGAATTGCGGATCGAAAGCCAGGGCAACTGTGCAAATGGCTTGGACATAGCCTTCGACGTTGGCGCCCATGACTTTGATGGGGAACCGACAAGGGTACTCAATCAGCGAATCCACACGCGTGGCTGGATCTGATGATGTGTTGGGACGGGTGGTCAAGGCTTATTCCTAGGGGCGCACACGGATATCAAGCAGCGTGCATTTTTTTCTAAGTATAATTGCGGACTTTGCTGACATAGGCGGGTAAACCCTGTGCTTTTTCGATGAATGAACAAGCCAACGGAATGCGAAGCCAGCCAGCAGGCGCATCGAAGATGCAAGACCCATGGCAAGCAGATGAGGCGCTTGAAGACAACTTCAAGCCCATGTCTGCAGAGCAAGCGAAAAAGTGGCGAGAAGCCAACCCAAGTGTTTCGCCTTGGCGCGTGGTGGCTTGGCAAGTCCTGGTCGGCGCGGTGTTTGCCGCTTGCATGGGCGCTGTGATGGGGTCTGTTGTGATGGCCTGGTCTGCAGCTTATGGGGCTGTGTCAGTGGTGTTGCCTGGTGCTGTGTTTGCGCGCGGCCTGATGCGACAGATGCGAAGGCAAGCCCGTGGAGGCAGTGCTTTTGCAGGTTTGATGGTTTGGGAGTTGGCAAAAATTGTGCTGACCATTGCCATGCTGCTGTTGGCGCAGGTGGTGGTTCCCGAGCTGAATTGGCTGGCTTTGCTGGCAGGATTTGTGGTGACGATGAAGGTGTATTGGGTGGCCGTGTGGTTGCGCCCGAAAGCGGCTTCATCGGCGTGAATGGTTTTGAATTTAATAACTTGGTGATCTATGTCTTCTGAACAAGGCCACGGCCCATCGGCTGGTGAGTACATCCAGCACCACCTGCAACATTTGCAGAAAAACTTCAACTTTGAAAACGTGCAGCAACAAAGCATTGTTGACTTCAGCCTTTTCAACTTTGACTCGCTGGTGTTCTCCCTGGTGTTGGGCGTTGTGGGTTGCTTGACCTTGTGGTTGGCGGCTCGCAAAGCAACCTCAGGCGTGCCTGGTCGTTTTCAGGCGGCAGTCGAGCTGCTGTCTGAGATGGTGGAAAACCAAGCCAAGGGTGTGATTCACAACGCCCAAAGCCGCAAGCTCATCTCCCCATTGGCTTTGACGGTGTTTGTCTGGATTTTCTTGATGAACGCTATGGACATGTTGCCTGTGGACTTGATTCCAGCCATCTGGCACAGCGCCGGCCCTGCTTTGGGCTTCAAAGATTACATGCGTGTGGTGCCCACCGCCGACCTGTCGACCACCTTGGGTTTGTCATGCTCGGTGCTCTTTGTGTGCTTGGTCTACAACATCAAAATCAAAGGCCTGGGCGGCTGGGCGCATGAGCTGATTGCGGCGCCTTTTGGTGACCACTGGGCGTTGTACCCCATCAATTTCCTGATGCAGATGATCGAATACCTTGCCAAAACAGTCTCGCACGGCATGCGACTGTTCGGCAACATGTTTGC
>DKJZ01000051.1 GCA_002454975.1 Hylemonella sp. UBA6679 | reverse complement strand
CCTGCAAGACCAGTTCCGTGAACGCGAAACCGGCAAAACCTACCTGGCCCTGGCCGTTGGCAACTGGCCCGCCAATAAAAAGGTGCTCGACAAGCCCCTGTTCAAGTTTGAAGACGAGGCCGTGGGCGGCGAGCGCCGCGTCAAGGTGGTCTCGCGCGATGACCCGGCCGGCATGAAGTCCATCACGCTGGTCAAGGTGCGGCAACGTTCAGCGCCCAGCACTAGCCCGGCGGCTCCGCCGCCCTTTTCTTTGCTGGAAGTCACCATCAAAACCGGGCGCACCCACCAGATTCGGGTGCACCTGGCTGCCGAGGGCATGCCCATTGCCGGCGACGACAAGTACGGCGTGTTTGAGCTCAACAAAGCCCTTGAAAAAACCCGGCCTGTGCCGCTCAAGCGCATGTTCCTGCACGCTTGGGCGTTACAGTTCAACCACCCGGTCAGCGCCGAGCGCGTGCACTTGCGTTGCCCGCTGCCGCCTGAGTTGCAAGCCTTTGCCGACCAGGTCTTATTGAAAGACAACCTCCTTGAGCCTGCGCCCCCGACAATTTGACCTGATCGCCTTCGATTGGGACGGCACCCTGTTTGACTCCACGGCCATCATCACCCGCTGCATCCAGCTGGCCGTGCAAGACGTGGGCGGCGCCGTGCCCAGCGACAAAGACGCCTCCTACGTCATCGGTATGGCCCTGGGCCAAGCCCTGGCCCACGCCGCGCCCGATGTGCATCCCGACAAATACCCCGAGCTCGGCGCGCGCTACCGCTTTCATTACATGGCGCGCCAAAACGATTTGGCTTTGTTCCAGGGCGTGCTCGAGATGCTCAACGACTTGAAGCAGCGTCAACATTGGGTGACGGTGGCCACCGGCAAAAGCCGCCGTGGCCTGGACGACGCGCTGCAGGATGTGTCGCTCAAGGGGATGTTCGATGGCTCCCGCACCGCTGACGAAACCGCCGGCAAGCCCCACCCGCGCATGCTGCACGAGCTCATGCGCGAGTTTGGCACCGAGCCCGAGCGCACCCTGATGATTGGCGACACCACCCACGACCTGCAAATGGCGCTCAACGCCGGCTGCCCCAGCCTGGGCGTGAGCTACGGCGCGCACGAGCCCGAGGCCTTCCACACCCTCAAGCCCTTGCATGTGGCCCACTCGGTGCGCGAGCTGCACGACTGGTTGCTGGCCAACGCCTAAAGCTCAAGGCCTGATGCGCATGACTGACGACACCCCCATTCCTTTGTGCAACTCGGCCGATCTGCAAGAGCGCGGCACCGCTGTGCCTTTTGATGTGGTGTACGCCGGCCAAACCTGCCTGGCTTTCGCGGTGCGTTTTGAGGGCCAGGTGCGGGCCTACCTCAACCGCTGCACGCATGTGGCCATGGAGATGGACATGCGGCCGAATGAATTTTTTGACAGTACACGCCAACATTTGATTTGTGCCAGCCACGGCGCCACCCATGACCCACTCAGTGGCGCGTGCCGCGGCGGGCCGTGTCGGG
The DNA here is from genome assembly GCA_002454975.1 of Hylemonella sp. UBA6679. GTDB lineage: Bacteria > Pseudomonadota > Gammaproteobacteria > Burkholderiales > Burkholderiaceae_C > Hylemonella. Next base: position 17,619 of record DKJZ01000051.1, on the reverse strand, counting down.
GTGGTTTGACGTCCATCAAGCTCAGCGAGTCTTCGGGCGTGGTCCACTGGCATACTGCCTATAACCTTCAACCTGTAGAGTTTTTGTCATGAGTTCTCCCACCGACCCCCGCGATGAGGGCGCCACCCCCAGCCCCAGCGCTTCTGCGCCTTGGGAACGAAAAGTGCTCGAAGACCTTGCGCAGGCTTTCATGGCCGAGCAGCGCAGCGCCCGGCGCTGGCGTTTGATCAGCCGCAGCCTGTGGGTGTTGGGCTTGGTGGTGATGACCTGGATCGGGTTTGGCTCAGGCCTGCCCTCGAAAAACACCGCTTTGCCACACACGGCCATGGTGGAAATCAAGGGTGAAATCGCGGCTGGCGCTGAGGCCAGTGCCGAGCTGGTGGTCAGCGCCATGCAGGCTGCTTTTCAAGACGAGGGCGCGCGCGCGGTGGTGCTGCTCATCAACTCACCTGGTGGCAGCCCAGTGCAGGCCGGCATCATCAACGATGAAATCAAGCGCCTCAAGGCCAAGTACAAAAAACCCGTGTATGCCGTGGTGGAAGAGGCTTGCGCTTCAGCGGCCTATTACATTGCCGTGGCTGCCGATGACATTTACGTGGACAAGGCCAGCATTGTGGGCAGCATCGGCGTGCTGATGGACGGCTTTGGTTTCACAGGTTTGATGGACAAGATTGGTGTGGAGCGCCGCCTCATGACGGCTGGCGAAAACAAAGGTTTTCTCGACCCCTTCAGCCCGCAAACCGCCAAGCAGCGTGCCTACGCGCAAACCATGCTTGATGAAATTCACAAGCAGTTCATCGACGTGGTCAAAGAAGGCCGCGGCCAGCGCCTGAAAGAAACGCCCGAGATGTTCAGCGGTTTGTTCTGGAGCGGCCAGCAGGCCGTGGACCTGGGTTTGGCAGACCACTTTGGCAACCTCGACCATGTGGCCCGCGAGGTGGTCAAGGCTGAAGACGTGATCGACTACACCCGCCGCGACAACGTGGCCGAGCGACTGGTCAAACGCTTTGGCGCGGCCATCGGCGAAGGCGCGGTGCGCGCTGTGGGCGGTTTGCCCGTGTTGCGCTAATTCTTACGATAACTCTTGCGATAACTCGTGCGTGGCGTGTTCAGCGCCCGATTGAAAACACCGCTGGGGTGTCGTTGGGCAATGTGGCGGCGCGCTGCTTCCAGGCTTTGACGCTCAGGCTGGTGCTGACAGTGCTGGGCAAAGTGAGCCCCAGGCTCACACTCAAGCGGGTGTTGTGCTCTAAATGTTGTAGCAAGGCCTGCAACAGGGCCTGGTTGCGGTAGGGCGTTTCAATGAAGAGTTGGGTTTGCCCGGTTTTGAGCGCCAGCGACTCCAACGCCTTGATGCGCTGCGCACGCTGCGCGCCATCGGTGGGCAAATAACCCACAAACGCAAAGTTTTGGCCCGACAAGCCGCTGGCCGCCAAGGCCAGCAGCAAAGACACTGGGCCAACCAGCGGTACCACCGCGATGCCCAGTTCATGCGCTGCGCGCACCACCGAAGAGCCCGGGTCGGCCACCGCGGGCATGCCCGCTTCGCTGAGCAAACCCACATCGTGACCGGCCAGCGCCGAGGCCAAAAGTGTTTTGGCGTCAAAGCTGCTGCGTGAGGCGGCGTCGTGGTCGCCTTTTTTATGCACCTCGCGTGGCAGCTCCTGAATCTGTAGCGCTTGAATGGCGTCCACCAAGGGGTAGAGCTCGTTCACACGCTTGAGGTAGGCGCGCGCGCTCTTGGCGTTTTCACACACCCAGTGGCGCAAACCGGCGGCGGTTTGCAGGGTGTGCGCAGGCAGCACATCGGTCAGTGGGGCTTGCACCTCGCAGCCAAAATCCAGCGGTGCGGGCACCAAAAACAGTCGGCCTAAGTTGCTCATGCGGGGCTCACAGCTTCAAGAGGTCAAGGCCAGCGCGCGCCAACAAGCTGCAGGTGCGGATCAGCGGCAGGCCCACCAAGGCGGTGGGGTCGTCGTTGTCGATGCGCGCCAACAGGGCAATGCCCAAGCCTTCGCTTTTGGCGCTGCCCGCGCAGTCATAAGGCGTTTCTGCGCGCAGGTAATGCTCGATCTGCGCACCCGTCAAATCCCTGAACTGCACCCGCACTTGTGCCAAATCCACCTCGGCAAAACCGGTGTGTGCACACACCACGGCCACCGCGGTTTGAAACACCACGGTTTGCCCGCGCATAGCTTGGAGTTGCGCTACGGCGCGCTCGTGGGTGCCGGGCTTGCCCAGGGGCTGGCCGTGCAGGTCGGCCACTTGGTCAGAGCCAATCACCACAGCATGTGGGTGCAAAGCCGCCACGGCCTGCGCTTTGGCCAGTGCCAAGCGGCAGGCCAAGTCTTGGGGCGATTCGCCAGGGCGCGGGGTTTCGTCCACCTCGGGTGAGACGCAAGTGAAGGGCACGCGCAGGCGTTCCAGCAACTCGCGTCGGTAACGCGAGGTGGAGCCCAAAATCAGGGGGCGTGGCTGCGCCATAGGTGGGGCGGTTGAGAAATCCGTGGTCATCCCCTGATTCTCTTAGATTCGCACAAACATGCCCTCAGCGATTCTTTTAAACTCAGTGCATGTCTCAGACCCACCACGCCGACCGCCTTGATGTTCCCCGTTTCACCCGTGAGGGTGCCGAGCTCAGCGGCAGCGATGCGCTATCAAAACATGAGCGCCTTATCCTTGAGGCGCTTGACCCCAAGGCCCCTGAGGCCCAAGCATCGCCCGTCACTTGGCAAGCCCACGGCGAGCAGCTTGAGGACGCCAGCGGCCATGTGCAGCACTGGTTGCACCTGCAGGCGCAGACCCACCTGCCCATGCTGTGCCAGCGTTGCCTCACCCCGGTGCTGGTTGAGGTCTCGGTCGATCAGCGTTTCAGATTTGTGGCCAGCGAAGACGAGGCCATGGCCCAAGACGACGAGGCCGAGGAAGACCTGTTAGTCTTGAGCCGCGAGTTCAACCTGCGCGAGCTGGTCGAAGACGAGTTGCTCATGGCCCTGCCGCTGGTGCCGCGCCACGAGGTGTGCCCAGGCGAACTCAAAATGTCGGCCAAAGACGACGACTTTGAACAGGACGACAAACAAGCCAACCCGTTTGCAGTTTTGTCGAGTCTGAAAAAATCCTGATTCAGGTCGCGCCCAGGCTTTCGCTCAGGGCTTTGGCGGCGGCTTTGAGCAAACTGGCTGGCTTGCCCTTGGGGTCTAAATCCAGCAGGGCGCTGGGTGCCAAGGCCGCAATCGCCATCACCAGGCGGCCTTGGCCGTCAAACACGGGCACCGCCATGGCATTGATGCCCAGCAGCAACTCACCTTTGACCACACTCAGGCCGTTTTTGCGCACTTGCGCAAGCTCTTTGGCAAACGCCGGGTCATCCAAGGCGCCACCTTGGCCTTGCGCCTTGAGGGCTTGCTCGATGTCTTGGCGCGGCCAGTAAGCCGCAAACACCTTACCTGTGCCGGTGTGCCGAATGGAGGCTGGTGTGCCATGCCGCATGGCCACGCGCACCGCGGTGGGCGCTTCTTCCACCCGCACAATCACCGGCGCATGTTCACCCCACACCGCCACACACACGGTGCAGCCCAGATCTAGGGCAAGTTGGGGCAGGGCGTTGATGGCCAGGCGCACCGGGTCCACTTGCTTGAGTGCGATCAAGCCCAGTTGCAAGGCCAAGGTGCCCAAGCCGTATTGGCCTGAGCTGGCGTCTTGGGTGATCAGCCCGAGCTTGCCAAAGCTCACCAAGTAGGGGTGGGCCTTGGCTGGGCTCATGCCTGCGGCCTGTGCCAAGTCTTTGAGGGCCATGCCCTGACCGCTGGCCACCAGGGCCTGCAGCAGCTTGCCGCCCACTTCTACGCTTTGGATGCCCCGTGAATTGGCCTTTTTGTTCTCAAGCGCGGAGGATGACTTAGGGTTTTCCATGATGTGTAATCGATTTGTCTATATTGAATTTAACGCAGATTCGCCTAAAATTCGTTAATGACGAATGTATTTGCCTGTGCTGAATCTGGCAAGTCGTGTTTGTCCAACCCGGGACTCAACCCGCTACGCATTTCAAGGCCCTCATGAGCACCAAAACTTTCGCGTCTGCCGCCGATCTGGAAGAGAAAAAAGTCAGCTTCGACAAACTCTCTGACCACGCCTACGCCTACACCGCCGAGGGCGACCCCAACACCGGCATCATCATTGGCGACGACGCGGTGATGGTCATCGACACCCAGGCCACGCCGGTGATGGCGCAAGACGTGATCCGCCGCATCCGCGAGGTGACCGACAAGCCCATCAAGTACGTGTTGCTCAGCCACTACCACGCGGTGCGTGTGTTGGGGGCCACGGCTTACGAGCCTGAGCACATCATTGCCAGCCAAGACACTTACGACCTGATCGTGGAGCGTGGTGAGTTCGACAAGGCCAGCGAGATTGGTCGCTTCCCGCGTCTGTTTCAAAACGTCGAGAGCGTGCCCCCGGGCATGACCTGGCCCACCTTGACCTTCACTGGCAAGATGACGATTTGGTTGGGCAAGCTCGAGGTGCAAATTTTGCAGCTCGGCCGCGGCCACACCAAAGGCGACACGGTGGCTTGGTTGCCCTCTGAAAAAATCTTGTTCAGCGGCGACCTGGTGGAGTTCGACGCCACGCCTTATGCAGGCGACGCTTACTTCCAAGATTGGCCACAAACCCTGGACAACATCGCTGCCTTGCAGCCCGAAAAACTCGTGCCCGGGCGCGGCGCGGCTTTGCAAACGCCCCAGCAGGTGCAAGCCGGTTTGGCTGGCACCAAAGCCTTTGTGAGCGATTTGTACGCACAGGTCAAAGCTGGTGCGGCGGCCGGTCAAGATTTGCGCAATGTCTACGAGGCCGCCATGGCCAAGTTGCAGCCCAAGTACGGTCACTGGGTCATCTTCAACCACTGCATGCCGTTTGATGTGACCCGTGCCTATGACGAGGCCACGCAATACCCGGACCCACGCATTTGGACGGCTGAGCGCGACATCCAAATGTGGCAAGCTCTCGAAGGTTAAGACGGTGCAAGCCTTGCCATTTCGCGGTTCGGGTCAGCAGGTGCAAGGCATTGCGTTTGCCTACCAGGCCCACGCCGATGCCCTGGCAGCGCAGCCTGTGCGCCACCCGGTGGTGGTGGTGGGTGCGGGCCCGGTGGGTTTGAGTTTGGCCATCGACCTGGCGCAGCGCGGGCAACGTGTGGTGGTGCTGGACAACGACCACAAACTCTCGAGCGGCTCACGCGCCATTTGCTTTGCCAAACGCACCTTGGACATCTGGAGCCGCCTGGGGCTGGGCGAGGTGATGGTGGACAAAGGCGTGTCTTGGCAAGTGGGCAAGGTGTTTTTCAAAGACAGTCCGATTTACCAGTTCAACCTCTTGCCCGAAGCGGGGCATGAGCACCCGGCCTTCATCAATTTGCAGCAGTACTACGCCGAATCGTTTTTGGTGGAGCGCGCCTTGCAAATGCCCGAGATTGACATCCGTTGGGATCACAAAGTCAGCGGTCTGTCGCAAGACGGGCAGGGCGCGCTGCTCACCATCGACACGCCCGATGGCCCCCACCAGTTGCAAGCCGATTGGGTGGTGGCCTGCGACGGTTCGCGCTCCACGCTGCGCGGCTTGATGGGCTTGGAAACCGAAGGCCGTGTGTTCAAAGACCGCTTTCTGATTGCCGATGTGAAGATGGAAGCGGACTTTCCCACCGAGCGATGGTTTTGGTTTGACCCGCCGTTTCATCCCGGCCAAAGCGTGCTGCTGCACCGCCAGCCTGACCATGTGTGGCGCATTGATTTTCAGCTGGGCTGGGACGCCGACCCCGAGGTGGAGAAGCGGCCTGAGAACATCATCCCGCGCGTGCAAGCCTTGCTCGGCAAAGACGTGAAGTTTGAGCTGGCGTGGGCCAGCGTGTACACCTTTGCTTGCCAACGCATGGCGCAGTTTGTGCACGACCGCGTGGTGTTTGCGGGCGACAGCGCGCATGGCGTGTCGCCTTTTGGTGCGCGTGGCGCCAACAGCGGCGTGCAAGACGCCGACAACCTGGCCTGGAAGCTGGACCGTGTGTTGCGGGGTGTTTCACCCCAAAGTTTGGTGGCCACCTACGGCCCCGAGCGCGAATACGCGGCCGATGAAAATATTCTGAATTCCACCCGCGCTACCGACTTCATCACCCCCAAGAGCGAGATCAGCCGCGTGTTTCGCGATGCCACCTTGCAGCTGGCCAAGCACCATGCGTTTGCGCGCAAACTGGTGAACAGCGGTCGTTTGTCGGTACCCGCGGTCTTGCACACCTCGCCGCTCAACACGCCCGATGTCGATGTGTTTGACAGCGCCTTGGTGCCCGGTGCGGTGCTCAGCGATGCACCGGTGTCGGTGAATGGCCGCAGCAGCTGGCTGCTGCGTGAATTGGGCAGCAACTTCACCTTGATCACCCAAGGCGCCATGCCCGCTTGGGTGGCGAATTGGCTCAGTACCTTGCCCCAAAACGAGGTGAAAGTTTTGGTGCTCGGCCCAGATCTGCAAGACCCTCAAGGTTTGGTGGCTCAGCGTTTGGGTCTGCAAACAGGCAGTGCTTACCTGCTTCGCCCAGACCAGCATATTTGCGCGCGTTGGCACCACCCCACACAAGCCCTGGTGAGCGCGGCTTACCTGCGCGCCACCGGACACTGACCACGAGCTTGACCATGCTGAACACCCAGCCCAACTTCCCCGATGCTGACGGTTTTTACGAATCGTTGATCGCGGCGCACCAAGACCTCAGCACCGCGCAAAGCCACGCGTTCAACGCGCGTTTGGTGCTGCTGCTGGCCAACCACATTGGTGACAACGCGGTGCTGCAAGACGCCCTCAACGCCGCGCGCGTTGCTGACACGGCAGACGCATCTGCGACCAGTCTCAAGGCTTGAACCTGAGAACAACACCTATGCATGCCCCCCTAGACCAAGCCCGTCCCTCGCTGTACTACAACTACCGCGTGCATGATGCGTGGCTGCCCGCAGAGCACCCACCGCAAACCGGCACAGCGCGCCACAGCGTGGTGATTGCTGGGGCAGGGCCTGCGGCGCTCACCACCGCTTTGGAGTTGGCGCGCCACGGTGTGAAGGTCACCGTGCTGGCCGCTGAGCGCCAGGTGTCAGAAGGCTCGCGTGCGATCGTGTTCACCCGTCGCAGCATGGAAATTTTGCAGCAGGTGGGCGTGGCCCAAGCTGTGACCGATGCGGGCTTGCCCTGGCGTTTTGGCAACTCGTATTTCCGTGGTCAGCATGTGTTTCGCATGCAGGCCCCACATGACGCGGATGATCGTTTCTTCCCGATGATCAATCTGCAGCAGCAGTACCTGGAGGAGTTTTTGCTCCAGGCCTGCGAGGCCCATGCTGGCATTGAGGTGCGTTGGGGCAACAAGCTCACCGACCTGGTTCAGCAGGCAGACCACGCGGTCCTCACCGTCGACACGCCGCAAGGCCCGTACCAGTTGGAGACCACCTGGTTGGTGGCTGCGGATGGCGCGCGTTCAGGCATCCGCACCGCCTTGGGTTTGAAGTTGGAAGGCGCCTCGTACGAAGGCCGCTTTGTGATTGCCGACATCCGCATTGATTTGCCCCTGCCCACGGAGCGGCTCGCTTACTTTGACCCGGTCTGGAACCCGGGCAACACCATCCTGATGCACCGCGAACCGCGTGGCATTTGGCGCATCGACTACCAGTTGCCCGCCCATGAAAGCGCGGAGGATGCCCTGCGGCCTGAGTCTTTGCGTGAGCGCATCAACGCGCAGCTCGAGATGATTGGTTTTGGCGACCGCCCCTGGGAGCTGGATTGGTCCTCGGTGTACTCGGCCCGCACGCTCACGCTGCCTGATTACCGCCATGGCCGTGTGTTTTTTGTGGGTGACGCAGCGCACCTGCTGCCGATTTTTGGCGTGCGCGGTGCCAACACCGCGTTCCAAGATGCGCAGGCGCTGGGTTGGCAACTCGCGTTTGTCATTCAAGGTTATGGCGGGGAAGACCTGCTGGCCAACTATAGCCGCGAGCGTGTGGGTGCTGCTCGCGAAATCATTGACGAGGCAGGCAAGAGCACCCGCTTCATGACGCCGCCTACCGCGGGCTTTCGCTTGCTGCGCGATGCGGTGCTCTCGCTCTCGCTCACCCAGGCTTTTGTGCGGCCGCTCTACCATTGGCGCACCTCGCGGCCGCATGCTTACTTGCATTCACAACTCAACGCGCGGGGTGACGACAACGCCTTGTTCACCGCTGGCCCAGGCCGTGGTGAGCCGCCACAAAATGTGCAGCTCGGCACCGATGATTACCTGCTGGACCACCTGGGGGGTGGCTTGGATCTGCTGTACTTCACCACCGCCGCTGCTTTGCCTGAAGCTTTGCAAGCCGAGATCACTCGCATCAAGGCCCGTGGTGTGCCGCTGCGTGTGAGCGCCATCACCCAAACGGACTGTGCGCCTGTGCAAGGGGCCGACCAGGTGCTGACAGATACCAACGGCAATCTGCGTGCGCGCTACGGTGTGACACAAGACGGCGCGGCTTATTTGCTGAGGCCCGACCAGCATGTGTGCGCACGCTGGGTCACGCTCGATGAGTTCCGTTTGCGCTCAGCGGTTGACACTGTGTTAGCCCGCCAAACCGTATCGACCCCAACGCGCCTGCAAGCTTAAGCCCCAGCCCTCGCCCATGAAAACCGCTGCTTTATCCATCGCCGATTTGGAAACTGTGTACGACACCCTGGCCCAAGCCATCGACCAGGCGGGTACTGACAAGGCTCAGCTGATGCTGGTCAAACTCGCGCTGCTGCAAGGCCAAGCCGAGGGTACCGCACAGGCCTTCCAAACCCATGTGCAAGCTGCCCTGCAAGACCTCTGAAAGCGCCCCATGATTCAACATATCCACCACGTGGCTTACCGATGCAAAGACGCGTACGCCACCGTCAAATGGTACGAACAACATCTGGGCATGAACTTTGTGTTGGCCATTGCTGAGAACGAGGTGCCCTCGACCAAAGCGCCTGACCCCTATATGCATGTGTTTTTGGACGCAGGGCAGGGCAACGTCTTGGCGTTTTTTGAGTTGCCCAGCCAACCTCCCATGGACCGCGACCACAACACCCCTGATTGGGTGCAGCACATCGCCTTCAAAGTGGGCTCGATGGATGAGCTGCTGGCAGCTAAAGAGCGCTTGGTCAAAGCTGGCATTGAGGTGATTGGCCCAACCAACCACACCTTGTTCAAAAGCATTTATTTCTTTGACCCCAACGGCCACAGGCTCGAGCTGGCCTGCGACACCAGCACGCCTGAGATGCACAGCAAGCTCGATGCAGTCAAGTGGGCCATGCTCGAAGAATGGCGCGACACCCGCCGTGCCCCCACACACGCGGCTTGGATGCACGACGGCAGCCACCCTTGAACGTGATGACTGACCTCAACCACACCCACGACCCGGCTGCGCGCAGTTGGGTGGCCAGCGCCAATGCGCCGGGCACAGACTTTCCCCTTCAGAACTTGCCTTTGGGTGTGTTCTCGGTGGGCGACGCTGCGCCACGTATCGGCATTGCCATTGGCCATCAGGTCCTTGATTTGTCTGCGGTTCTTGCTTCTGATTTGATAGCAAATCAAAACTTGAGCCCACAAGCCCGCGCCGCCTTGCAGGCCTGCACAGGCCAGAGCCTCAATGCTGTGATGGCCTTGGGGCCTGCAGCGTCGCAAGCTTTGCGCCATACCGTGTTTGATTGGCTCCACGCCCAAGCGCCGGCAGCGCAGCAAGCTGCGCTCAAGCCCTGCTTGCTTGACCAAGACGCGGTGCGCATGCACTTGCCCGCGCAGGTGGGCGACTACACCGACTTTTACACCTCGATTTACCACGCCACCAACGTGGGCAAATTGTTCCGGCCTGACAACCCCTTGTTGCCCAACTACCGTTGGGTGCCCATCGGTTACCACGGTCGCGCCAGCAGCTTACAAGTCTCGGGCACGGCGTTTCACCGGCCTCGTGGGCAGGTCATGCCCGCTGGGGCTACCCAACCTGAACTTCAAGCCAGCCAGCGCCTGGACTATGAACTCGAGCTAGGCGTGTTCGTCGGGCGCGGCAATGCGGTGGGTGCGTCCATCACCTTGGACCAAGCCCTGCACCATGTGTTCGGGGTGTGCCTGCTCAACGACTGGTCCGCCCGCGACGTGCAAGCCTGGGAATACCAGCCGCTCGGCCCCTTCCTGGCGAAAAACTTTGCCACCACAATTTCGGCCTGGGTCGTTACCCTCGAAGCTTTGGCGCCTTACCGTGTCGCCCTGCAGCGCCCACCAGAGGATGCAGACCGCCCAGACCTGCCCTATTTGCACAGCCTGGAAAACCGCCAACACGGCGCCTATGACATTCGCTTGCAAGTGGGCCTGCGCAGTGCGGCCATGCGCCAGGCTGGCCTGGATGTGCACTGGGTTTGCCACACCAGTTACCGCCATGCTTACTGGACCATCGCCCAATTGGTGGCCCACCACACCGTCAATGGCTGCAATTTGCAGCCGGGTGACTTGCTGGGCACCGGCACGCTCTCAGGCCCCACGCCGCAAGAGGCGGGCGCCTTGCTCGAACTCACCCAAGGTGGCAAGCTGCCCCTGACCCTGCCCAGCGGGGAGGCCCGCACCTTCTTGCAAGATGGCGATGAGGTGGTCATGCGCGCTTACTGCGAGGCGCCTGGGCGGGTACGTTTGGGCCTGGGTGAGTGCGTGGCTCAGGTGCTGCCGGCGCGTTAAAGGGAACACCCTGCTGTGCAGTACTTCAAACTTTTCGTAAGATGCTTCGGTTCATTTCACACTTATAAGGAGATTTTGTCGTGAAAACTTCGTTGAAACTTGGCCTGTTGGCCGGCTTGATGGTGGGTGCCCTGGGCGCCAATGCCCAGCCTATCGTGCTCAAGGTGCATCACTTTTTGAATGCACAAACCATCCAGCACACCACCATGCTCAAGACTTGGTGCGACAACATTGCGCGCGACTCCAAAGACCGCCTGCAATGCCAGATTTACCCCTCCATGCAGCTCGGCGGCACACCGCCCCAGCTGTTTGACCAGGCCCGTGACGGCGTGATTGACGTGGCGTGGACGCTGCCAGGCTACACCGCCGGTCGCTTCCCCAAGATGGAAGTGTTTGAGCTGCCCTTCATGATGACCAATGCCGAGGCCACCAGCCGCGCGGTGTGGGATTACTACGAGAAGAACGCCCAAGACGAGTTCAAAGACGTCAAGGTGCTGGCCATGCACGTGCACGGCCCAGGCAACATCTTCACGGCCAAAAAGCAGATCAAAACCATGGCCGACATCAAAGGTCTTAAGCTGCGTGCCCCCACCCGCATGACCACCAAGCTCTTGGCCAAAATGGGTGCCACCCCCGTGGGCATGCCCGTGCCTGCGGTGCCTGATGCGCTCTCCAAAGGCGTGATTGACGGTGCGGTGATTCCTTACGAGGTGGCCCCCTCCATCAAGATCGACGAGTTGGCCAAGTTCACCGCCGAGACCGACCGTGCAGCCCCTGCGCTTTACACCACCGTGTTTGTGGTGCCCATGAACAAGGCCAAGTACGAGTCGCTGCCTGCGGACCTCAAGGCCGTGATCGACAAAAACTCTGGCCGTGAGTTCTCGGCTTTCTTGGGCAAAACCCAGGCGGGCAACGACGTGCCTGGCAAAGAAAAACTCATTGCGGGTGGCCACACGGTGACCGTGATCGAGAAGAAAGAGCTTGACAGCTGGAAGGCCGCCTCCGACTCGATCGACGACGAGTGGGTGACCGACATGACCAAGCGTGGCTTTGATGGCAAAGGCCTGCTCAAAGACGCGCAAGACATGATCAAGAAATACACCAAGTAAACCGCGATCTGTTGCACAGACAAGGGGTGCAGTGCACCCCTTGTCATTGTGTGGATGTCTGTGGCCCCTCGCCCTGACCTGGAGTTTGAAGTGAGTATCCTCTCCCCCCTGGCAAAGCTGTGCGCCATTCTGGCCGGGCTGTTGCTGACCGTGATCACTGTGGTGACTTGCGGCAACCTGATTTTGCGCAACACCACCGGCGACTCGCTGGCGGGCGCTTTTGAGATCACCGCGGTGTGCACCGGTGGTGCCATTGCTTTGTTCATGCCCTTGGCGCAGCTGCGTCAAGGCCACATCATTGTGGATTTTTTCACCAGCAAGCTCTCCGATGCGGTCAACAACACCCTGGACCGCGTGGGTGCCTTGGTGCTTGCGCTGGTCTTCATGCTGCTGACCTGGCGCACCGGCCTGGGTGGCTTGAGCGCCTACACCGCCAACTCGCAAACCATGATGATGGGCATTCCTGAGTGGTATGTGTACGCCACCATGACGCCTCCTTTTGCTGTGTCCGCCCTCATCGGCTTGACCCAGGCCATGTTTGGCTTCAAGACCCCTGAAGGACAGTGATGACGCCCTTAGAACTCACCGCTTTGATTTTCGGCAGCATGCTGTTTTTCATGGCCATACGCTTTCCGATCGCCATCAGCATGTTTCTGGCTGGCGCCATTGGTTATGTGTACCAAGCGGGCTTGCCGCCTTTTTTGAACTTTGTGAACACACAAACGTTCGCGCGCTTTGCCGGCTACGACCTCTCGGTCATTCCGCTGTTCATTTTGATGGGCAACTTCGCCACCAAAGGCGGCATCAGCAAGGCGCTGTTTTCGTTTGCCGCCACGGTGATGGGCCGCTTCAAGGGCGGTTTGTCCATGGCGTCTTTGTTGGCCTGCGCAGCTTTTGGGGCCATCAGCGGCTCCAGTGTGGCCACCGCTGCGACCATCACAGGCGTGGCCCTGCCTGAGATGAAGCGCCACGGCTACAGCGGCCGTTTGGCCACCGGCACCTTGGCCGCTGGGGGCACGCTGGGTATTCAGCTGCCGCCGTCGGTGGTGCTGGTGATTTACGCGATTTTGACCGAGCAGAACATCTCCAAGTTGTTTGCCGCAGCGGTCATTCCCGGCATCATTGCCATGGTGGGTTACATGCTGGCCGTGGCCATTTATGTGCGCGTGGTGCCCGGCCAGGCGCCTGATGTGGACACCGCTCCCGAGCCCATGACCTGGGAAAAAGTCTTTGGTGTTTTGCCGATCCTGGTGATTTTTGTCTCGGTGTTCGGCGGTATTTACGGCGGCTTGTTCACACCCACCGAAGGTGCGGCTGTGGGGGCTGCGCTCACGCTGCTCACCGGCGTGCTCAAGCGCGAAATGAGCTGGGATAAGTTCATCGACTGCTTCATGGGCACAGCCACCAGCGCTGCCCTGATCTTCTTGATTTTTGTCGGCGCCGACTTGATGAACGCCGCCCTGGCCATGACACAAGTGCCCAACCAACTCGCCAGCGTTGTAGGCAGCTGGGGCTTGCCACCCTTGGCGGTGATCGGCGCGATTTTGCTGTTTTACGTGCTGCTGGGCGCGGTGATGGATGAGATGTCCATGCTGCTGCTGACCATCCCCATCTTCTTCCCCATGGTGATGGCGCTGGACTTTGGCATGGCCAAAGACCTGGTGGCGATTTGGTTTGGCATCATGGTGCTCATGACGGTGGGCTTTGGCCTGGTGGCCCCGCCGGTGGGCCTGAATGTGTACATCGTCAACGGCTTGGCCAAAGACGTGCCCATGTCTGAGAGCTACAAGGGCGTGATGCCCTTCTTGATCAGCGACGTGCTGCGCACCCTGTTGTTTTTGTTCTTCCCCATCGTACCGCTCTGGCTGGTGCAGTACGTAGGTTAGAACTCAGTTGGCCTGCACGCCTGACTTGATCAGCAGCGGGCCCAAGCTGTCCATCTCGTTTTTGAGGTGGGCACGCAAGGCCTCGGGGCGGCCACGCTCAGGGGCCACAGCAGCCACGCCCATGCCCTCCAGGCGGGCTTTGATGTCGGGGTCGCGCAAAGCGGCTTGCAAGGCGCCCACCAGCTTGTCGACGACCGCTGGTGGCGTGCCTTTGGGGGCGTAGATGCCAAAAGAGATGCTGATGTCAAAGCCTTTGACGCCTGCCTCGCCCAGGGCGGGCACATCGGGCATGGAGGCCAAGCGCGACTTGCCGGCAGCGGCATAGGCCTTGACCTTGCCGCCCTGAATGGCCGGCAGGGTGGTGGAGGTTTGGTCGCACACCATGTCGAGTTGGCTGCCCATGACATCGTTGAGCGCTGGGGCCGAGCCTTTGTAAGGCACTTCGGTGAGCGACACACCCAGAGCGTTCATGAACATCAAGGCGCACAGGTGCGAGGCCGAGCCCACACCGGCTTGGCCGATGGAGAGCTTGCTGGCGTTGGCTTTGACGTAGGCCACAAACTCCTGCAGGTCTTTGGCCGGGAAGTCTTTGCGCGCCACCAGCACCATGGGGCCTTCGGTGGCGCTGCCTATGGGCTCGAAATCGGTCACCGGGTTGTAGCTGAGGTTTTTGAGCAGCACCGGGTTGGTGGCGTGGCTCACGTGGATCATCAGCAGGGTGTAGCCATCGGGTTTGGCGCGCGCCACCTTGGCCGAGCCGATGCTGCCTGAGGCTCCCGAGGTGTTGTCCACTACCACCGTTTGCCCCAAGGTTTTTTGCAGGTGCCCAGCAAAAATTCGCGCCACGATGTCGCCCGGACCGCCTGCAGCGTAGGGCATCACCAGGCTGATGTTGCGGTTGGGGTAGTCCTGGGCAAAGGCAGTGCCCGCACTGAGCGCACCCCAAGCGCACAAGAGCGCGCAGCCAATTTTTGAGAGGGTGTAGGTCATGGTATCAGTCCTGCATGGCGGGTTTGTAAATGGATTTGCGCGGGTGGGCCATCACCTGGCGCAGCAGCGGCTCGAAGTGGCTCAGGGGCAGGGTGCTGCGCTTGGCATCAAAAGCGGGGTTGTCGTACTTGGCGCAAAACTCAGCGGTGCGATCAAAGCAGGGGTGGCCGGCAAATTTGTCGCGCATGTTGCGGTCCAAACCGATGTGGTGAAAGAAAAAATTGCCCTGAAAAATCCCGTGGTGTTTGACCATCCAGTGGTTTTCTTCGCTCACAAAGGGCTCGAGGATGACGGCGGCAATGTCGGCGTGGTTGAAGGCACCCAGGGTGTCGCCAATGTCGTGCAGCAAGGCGCACACCACGTACTCGTCGTCGCGGCCGTCTTCTTGCGCCAAGGTGGCGGTTTGCAAGCAGTGGGTGTAGCGGTCGATGGGGAAGCCGCCGTAGTCGCCCTGCAGCAAGCCCAGGTGCGCCATGATGCGGTCGGGCAGGCTTTGCGCAAAGGCTTTGAACTCGGTGCCGATCACGGCCCAGTCTTGGGCGGTGCTGTCTTCCATGCGGCTGAAGGTGGCGTGTGCGTGCATGTGGTCTCCTGTTATGGGGTCATTGTGCGTCCAAAGTGAGGCTGCCACATTGGTAAGACCACGGGGGTGGCATGAATTGCACCGACAATCGCTGCGATGTGGGGTCCCCTTGCTAATTTCTTGCTCAAGCCACTTGGCCACTTGCGTGTGCTGTGTGTGCTGGTCGTGCTGGGCACGGTGTGTTGCGCTGCCCAGGCGCAAGTGGCGCAGTTGCCCGCCGTGCAGGTGCAGGCCCAAGCCTGGGGCGATGAGCCGCTGGCTGCTTCGCAAGGCCATGTGGCAGCTGAAATCGTGCAAGCCCGGGCTTGGCTGCGCCCAGCCGATGTGCTGGAGTTGGTGCCCGGCATGGTGGTTACCCAGCACTCGGGCGATGGCAAAGCCAACCAGTATTTTTTGCGCGGCTTTAACCTGGACCACGGCACAGACTTTGCCACCCACATCAACGGTGTGCCGGTCAACATGCCTACGCACGCCCACGGCCAGGGCTACAGCGACCTGAACTTTTTGATCCCTGAGCTGGTGCAGTCCATCGCCTACCGCAAAGGGCCTTACGACGCGGCCTCGGGCGACTTTTCTTCGGCGGGTTCGGCCGACATCCGCTACCGCCAGCGGCTTGAGGCCGGCTTGGCCGATGTGTCTGTGGGGGCCAATGGCTATGCGCGCACGGTGCTGGCCAACAGCTGGGCGCTCCCCAGCGGGCGCCAGCTGCTGGTGGGCCTAGAGCGCATGAACAACGACGGCCCTTGGACCGTGCCTGAGGGCATGCGCAAACTCAATGGCGTGCTGACCTTGAGTGAGGGCAGCGCCAGCCAGGGCTGGTCGGCCAGCCTGATGAGCTACCAGGCCAACTGGACCGCCACCGACCAAGTGCCCCAGCGTCTGATCGACGCGGGCATGTTGGAGGGCAAACCTTTTTCTAGGTTTGATACCCTTGACCCCAGCAGCGGCGGCTCCACCATGCGCCACAGCGCCTCGGCTGAGTGGCACCACACCCACGCCAACACCCGCGACCAAATTTCGGTCTACGCCATGCGCTACGACCTGCGCTTGTTTTCAAACTTCACTTACGCCTTGGATCGCCCGCAGCAGGGTGACCAATTTGCCCAAATCGATGGCCGCAACGTGTTGGGCGCGCAAGGCTCACGCACCTGGTCCAGCGCGTGGGGCCAAGGCAAGGCCATGCTCAACACCGTTGGGTTTCAAGTGCGTGCCGATGACATCGCGGTGGGTTTGTACGACTCGGTTTCCAGGCGCATCACCAGCACTGTGCGTGAAGACCGCGTGGCACAAACCCTGGCGGGTGTGTATGCCGACAACCGCATGGAATGGACACCTTGGCTCAAGACCATCGCAGGCCTGCGGGTGGACCAACTTTCTGCCCAAGTGCGAAGTCTCTCCAACCCCTTGAACGCTGGCAGCAGCCAAAGTGCGTTGAGCTCGCCCAAGCTCAGCCTGATCTTTGGGCCTTGGCACAACACAGAATTTTTTGTGAATGCCGGCTACGGTTTTCACTCTAACGATGCGCGTGGCACCACCGTTCGGGTGGACCCGCGAGATCCCTTGCAAGCGCAAGCACAGGTGCCAGCGCTGGTGAAAACCTTGGGCCATGAGCTGGGCTTGAAGTCGCACATGGTGCCGACCCTGCAAACCGTGCTTACAGCTTGGCAGTTGGAGATGGATTCTGAGCTGCTCTACAAGGGCGACGCGGGCACCACCGAGGCTGGGCGGCCCAGCCGGCGGTCGGGCATCGAGTTCAACAACCAATGGTCGCCCAACAACTGGTTGGCCGTGAGCGCAGACTTGGCCTGGACGCAAGCGCGTTACGCCGACGGCATGGCCAACCAGCGCATACCTAACGCTGTTGAGCATGTGGGCCAGGCCAGCTTGCACTTGAAAAACTTAGGCCTGTGGTCGGCCAGTTTGCAGTGGCGCTACATCGGCCGTGCGCCCTTGAACGAAGCGGGCAACGCCACCAGAGCAGAGGCGCAAACCGTCAACCTGCGGGCCAGCTACCGCCATTCGGCCAAGGTCATGTGGTACGGCGATGTGTTCAACCTGGGCAACGCCAAGGTGAGCGACATTCAGTACGTTTACACGTCGCGCTTCAGGGGTGAGGGGGTTGCCACCGAAGGTTTGCATGTGCACCCTGCTGAGCCTTTGACTGTGCGACTTGGGATGAGGGTCAACTTTTAAGGTTTATCCTCGTTTTGCATGCGGGCTTAGAATTCATTCGTTTTTTATCAAGTTTATTGAATGTATGATATTCATGGAAAAAAACTTGACATACATCTAAGAGTGATTTACCCCCCCCCC
>DKJZ01000064.1 GCA_002454975.1 Hylemonella sp. UBA6679 | reverse complement strand
CATGGCCGCCAGCGTGGTGGACTTGCCCGAGCCGGTCGGGCCGGTGACCAACACCAGCCCACGCGCTTGCAGGGCCAATTCGGCAAACAGTTTGGGGGTGTTGAGTTCAGCCAAGCTCAGCACATGCGCGGGAATGGTGCGCAAGACCACGCCCAGGCCGCGGGCTTGCACAAATGCATTGACCCGAAAGCGCGAGAGGCCAGCAATGTCCAAGGCAAAGTCGAGTTCTTGGGTTTGCTCAAACTGGGCGCGTTGGGCACTGCTCATGATGCTGCACAGGGCATCCATGAGCTCACCATCCCCCAAGGGGTCGTTGCCCACGCGATGGACTTCACCGTGCACCCGCACCATGGGCGGCAGGCCTGCGCTCAGGTGCAGGTCAGAGGCTTTGTTTTTGACGCTGAAGGCCAGCAGGTTGGACAGATCCATCTCAGGCAGCAGGGGGGTGGGTAGGCTTTGGTACGCTCGGAGATTATGAACACCATCGCCAAGCCATTAAGCGCTGTTTTGAACCGGATAGAGGTGGCAACTCAGGCCGCCGGCCGGCCCGCGCACAGCGTGCAGTTGCTCGCGGTGTCCAAGACCTTCGGACCGCAAGACGTGCGCGAGGCCTTCGAAGCCGGTCAGCGTGCCTTTGGCGAAAACTACATCCAAGAAGCCATCGACAAAATGGCGGCCCTGCCCGATTTGCCCATCGAGTGGCACTGCATCGGCCCCATTCAGAGCAACAAAACCCGGCTCGTGGCCGAGCACTTCAGCTGGGTGCACAGCGTCGATCGCCTCAAAATCGCCCAACGTTTGAGCGAGCAGCGGCCCGCGCATTTGCCGCCTTTGCAGGTGTGTTTGCAGGTGAATGTGGATGGTGGGGCCAACAAGTCGGGGGCAACGCCCGAGGAGGTGCTGCCCTTGGCGCTGGCTGTGGCGGCTTTGCCGCGCCTGCAACTTCGCGGCCTCATGGCCATCCCTGAGCCTGCGCCTGATTTTGAAGCAGCCCTGGCCGTATTCATGCGCTGCCGTGAGGTGCTCAACGCGCTGAAGGCGCAGGGCCTGGCACTCGACACCTTGTCCATGGGCATGACCGCAGACCTGGAGCCAGCCATTCACGCTGGAGCCACCATGGTGCGGGTGGGCACAGCTATTTTTGGTGGGCGCCCGCCCAAAGCTTGAGGCGCTGGGCTGATGCCCTCAGCCCAGCCAACCCAGGGTGTGCAGCACCCAGCCACACGCGGCGCACAGGCCCAGCACCTGCACGACCGAGTATTTCAAGCGCATCAAAAGCACACCGGCCAGCACAGCCAGCCCCGCCGAGGCCACATCGAACCTCGCCCCAAACCCTTGGGGCCACAACAGGTGCTGCGCAAAAAACACCGCCAGGTTGAGGATCACGCCCACCACCGCTGCGGTGATGGCGGTCAAAGGGGCCGAGAGTTTGAGCTGCCCGCGGGTGGATTCCACCAGTGGCCCGCCCGCCAGAATGAAGATGAACGAGGGTAAAAACGTGAACCAAGTCACCCACGCGGCAGCCACAGCACCGGCCATCAGCGCCCCGCCAGGCAGCGAAGCCAGGTCACCCAAGGCTTGCCCGTAGCCACCGAGAAAACCCACAAAGGCCACCACCATGATGAGCGGACCAGGTGTGGTTTCGCCCAGGGCCAGGCCGTCCATCATTTGCGCAGTGGTGAGCCAACCGAACTGCGAGACCGCACCTTGCGCCACATAGGGCAGCACCGCATACGCGCCACCAAAGGTGAGCAGCGCAGCTTTGGTGAAAAACCAGCCCATCTGCGCGAGGGTACTTTGCGTGCCCTGCAGCGCTGCCACCAGGGCCATGGGTGCGCACCACAAGGCCATGCCCACCAACACCACCGCACACAGCCGCGTAACGCGCCAACGCGCGTGGGCCGGTGGTGGGGTGTCGTCGTCAATCCAGGCCGGTGGGTGCTGGGCGCTGTCTGTGTTGTGCCCAGCACCCGTGTGAAAGTGCTGCGGCGCGAAGGTGCCGCCCAGCATGCCTGCTGCAGCTGCGGCCAGGATGATGAGCGGGAAGGGCAGGTTCAGCACCGTCATGCCCACAAAGGCCAGCGCAGCGATCAGCCACAAAAACCGGTTGGTGAGCACGCGCGAGCCGATGCGGTGCGCTGCCTGTACCACGATGACTGTGACCGCTGGTTTGATGCCCGCCAACACACCCGCCACCAAAGGCATGCTGCCAAACAGCACGTACACCGCCGACAAGGCGATGAGGATGAGCAAAGAAGGCAGCACAAACAAGACGCCGGCCATCACCCCGCCCCAGCTGCGGTGCATCAGCCAGCCGATGTAGGTGGCGAGCTGCTGCGCCTCAGGGCCGGGCAACACCATGCAGTAATTGAGCGCGTGTAGAAAACGCCGCTCTGAGATCCAGCGGCGCCGACGCACGAGTTCCTCGTGCATGAGCGCAATTTGCCCAGCGGGCCCGCCAAAGCTCACAAAGCCGAGTTTGAGCCAAAACCAAAACGCTTGGCCCGCGCTCACTGGGCTCACGGCGCTGACCGGCCTAGGCGCTGGCTTGCCGGAGGTGGGTGGTCCGGCGCTCATGGCTTGTGAATTTACTGCGCCACAAAGCCACTGGCTTTGATGATGCGCGCCCAGGTCTGGGTGTAGGCGCGTTCACGCTGGCCAAGTTGTTGGGCGTTCATGTACTGCACCGTCAGACCCATGCCGCTGAGCCTGTCGCGCACCTCGGGCAGGGCCAGCACTTTGGCCACAGCCTCGCCCAAGCGCTCAATCACCACCTTGGGGGTACCAGCTGGCGCAAACAGGCCGTAATAGGGCACGTCTTCAAAGCCGCTCAAGCCCAGCTCGGCCAGCGTGGGCACCTCAGGCAGGGCAGGCTGACGGCTGCCGCCCAGCACTGCCACAATGCGCACCTTGCCGGCCTTGTGGTTTTCAATGAAGTCAGGCACCGACGCCACGCCCGCAGCAATTTGGTTGCCCAGCATGTCGGCCATCATCGGCGCGCTGCCACGGTAGGGGGCGGCGACCAAATCGAGTTTGTATTTCTCGCCAATCACCTTGACCAAAAACTCGGGCACCGAGGCCGGTGCAGGTACCCCCACCGTGCCTTTGCTGCCCTGGGCTTTGACCACGGCCACGTACTCGTTCATGGTCTTGGCCGGTGTGCCGCTCGAGACGGCCAGCGCATTGACAAAGGTGGCAAAGCCGGCCACGGGCACAAAGTCTTGCGCGGGGTCGAAGCCGGGGTTTTTCACCACCTGGGGCAAGATGGAGATGGTGTGGTCGTGCGTTAAAAACAGGGTGTGGCCGTCAGCCGCAGAGGCCTTGAGGGTTTGCGCAGCGATTTGCCCGCCCGCACCGGCCTTGTTTTCAACCACCACGTTTTGCCCGAGTTGGTCTTTGAGTTTTTCTGCCAGCACACGGGCTATCGCGTCGGTGCCGCCACCTGGGGGAAAGCCCACCAAAATTTTGAAAGTGCTTTGTGCCTGGGCTACTGACATGGCGGTGGTCATGGCGCCCACCACAGCAGCCAAGAGCAAGCGACGTTTGAAGTTCAACATAAGGGGTCCTTATAAAACCAAAGGAATGAGCAGCGAGGCCAGCACCACCTGCAAGCCCAATGCTAAACCGGCGTAGGCACCGGCCTCGGGGTGCACTTGCATGGCACGTGCGGCGCCCAAGCCGTGCGAGGCTGTGCCCAGCGCAAAGCCACGCACCTGCCAACCGCGCGGTGAGGTGGCAATGCCGCAGGCATCAAACAGGTACTTGCCACTCAAAGCCCCCACCATGCCGGTGAGCACCGCAAACACCGCAGCCAAGGCAGGGATGCCACCAATCTTTTCAGCAATGCCCATGGCCACAGGCGCCGTGACCGATTTGGCCGCCAAAGACATCAACACATCATGCGGCAAATCAAGCGCCCAACCCATGAGCACCGATGTGCCTGCGCACGTGGCACCGCCTGCTAATCCTGCTATCAAAATAGAAGCGTAGCGTTGCTTGAGGGCATCGCGCCGCAGCCACAGTGGCCAGCCCAGGGCCACCACGGCGGGTCCAAGCAAAAAGTGGATGAACTGCGCGCCTGAAAAATACGTGGGGTAGGGCACCCGGGTGATGAGCAGCACGCTGGCGATCACCACCACCGTCCACAGCACCGGGTTGGCCCAAGGGGCTTGCTGCAAGCGGGTGTAAGCCGCATGGGCCAGCACATACACCACCAGGGTGGCGGTCAGACCAAACAGCGGTGTGGCCGACAGGTAAACCCAGAGCTCAACAAATTTGGGCATGTGTCAGTCTTTTCTCGGGGTGAGTTCGCGACGCCACAGCGCGCGCAGCACCAGGGCCGTGACAGCCAGCCCAGCCCAGGTCGAGACCACGATGGCCAGCAAGATGCGCCAGCCGTGCTCGTGCAGCAGGCCCAGGTGCGTCATCACACCCACCCCCACCGGCACAAAGAGCAAAGACAGGTGCGACAGCAGCACCTCGGCGCAAGCTTGCACGGGCTCGCGCACCAAGGGCCAGTTCAGGGCCAGCAGCAAGAGCACCATGCCCACCACCGGGCCAGGAAAAGGCAGGTTCAGGCCGCGTGAGATGAGTTCACCCAGGGATTGCAAAGCCAAGAGCCATGCAAATCCCTGGAGGGTGGCCATGCTCAGAAGCGGGGCAAGTCGGGGTGAGAGATCTTGCCGCCGCGCACCAGCATCTTGCCGTACTCGGCGCAGCGGTTGAGCGTGGGGATCACCTTGCCCGGGTTGAGCAGGGCTTGCGGGTCAAACGCGCGCTTGACACCCAGCATCTGCTCGCTTTCCTCGGGGCTGAACTGCACGCACATGCTGTTGAGCTTTTCCACGCCCACGCCGTGCTCGCCCGTCACTGTGCCGCCCATGGCCACACTGGTTTCCAAGATGTCGGCACCAAACAGCTCGCAGCGGTGCAGTTGGTCGGGGTCGTTGGCATCGAACAAGATCAGCGGGTGCAAATTGCCGTCGCCCGCGTGGAACACATTGAGGCACTTGAGCTGGTACTTGATTTCCATCTCGGCAATGGCTTGCAAGATGTCGGCCAAGCGCTTGCGCGGGATGGTCGAGTCCATGCACATGTAGTCGGGGCTGATGCGGCCCGAAGCGGGAAACGCATTTTTGCGCCCACTCCAAAATTTCAAGCGCTGCGCTTCATCGCGGCTCACGGCAATTTTTGTCGCGCCAGCGGCGGTCAACACAGCGGACATGCGTTCGATTTCTTCGGCCACCTCTTCAGGAGTGCCGTCGCTCTCGCACAGCAAAATCGCCGCAGCGTCCAGGTCGTAATCGGCGTGCACAAAGTCTTCCACCGCCGCCGTCATGGGCTTGTCCATCATCTCCAGACCTGCGGGGATGATGCCCGCGGCAATCACGGCAGCCACTGCGTCACCGGCTTTGCGCAGGTCGTCAAAGCTGGCCATGATGCAGCGCGCGAGTTGTGGCTTGGGCACGAGTTTGACGGTGACTTCGGTGGTCACGGCCAACATGCCTTCAGAGCCAATGAAAACGCTGAGCAGGTCGTAGCCAGGCGCGTCCAGGGCGTCGCTGCCCAGCTCGATGGCCTCGCCTTCGATGGTGAAGCCTTTGACCTTGAGCACGTTGTGCACCGTCAAGCCGTATTTGAGGCAGTGCACGCCACCTGAGTTTTCCGCCACGTTGCCGCCGATCGTGCAGGCAATTTGGCTGCTGGGGTCGGGGGCGTAGTACAGGCCGTAGGGTGCAGCCGCTTCGCTGATGGCCAGGTTGCGCACCCCGGCTTGAACCACGGCCGTGCGGCTGGTGGGGTCCACGCTCAAAATGTTGTTGAACTTGGCCATGGAGAGGGTGACTCCCATGGCATTGGGCATCGCGCCACCACTCAAGCCCGTACCTGCACCGCGCGCCACCACGGGCACGCCAAGTGCGTGGCAAGTTTTGAGCACGGCTTGCACCTGTTCGTAGGTTTCAGGCAGGGCCACCAGCAAAGGACGTTGTCGGTAGGCGGTCAGGCCATCGCACTCGTAGGGCACCACATCTTCGTTGTGCCAGAGCAGGGCGTGCGCAGGCACCAAGGGCGCCAAGGCGGCAACCACCTGCGCCTGGCGCTGGGCGCGCTGCAGGTGCTCGGCTTCTAAAGTAGCAAGGGGAGCGTTCATGCCTTCATTCTAGGGGCCCGAACGTATAATTTACCTCTCTTTTCATCATCACTCCCCCAAGCTTAAGTGTCTGATTTCCTTGCCGTGCTGCCGCAGTACGTGTTGCCCAAACAAGCCCTGACGCGTTTTGCT
This sequence comes from Hylemonella sp. UBA6679, assembly GCA_002454975.1. Classification (GTDB taxonomy): domain Bacteria; phylum Pseudomonadota; class Gammaproteobacteria; order Burkholderiales; family Burkholderiaceae_C; genus Hylemonella. The sequence continues at coordinate 17,686 of DKJZ01000064.1, read as the reverse complement.
GGGCTGGTGGCCGGTGCGCGCATGGGTGGGGTGACGACCGCCATCATCCGCAACTTCATCGCCCGCTACGGCGTGAACATGGCCGAGGCAGCCAACCCCGACCCGGCGGCCTACCCCACTTTCAACGAGTTCTTCACCCGTGCCTTGAAGCCCGGCGCTCGCCCCTTGGCTGCGGCTGATTGGGTCTGCCCGGTCGATGGCGCGGTGAGCCAGTTTGGGGCCATCGAGCGCGACCAGATTTTCCAGGCCAAAGGGCACAGCTACAGCACCACCGCCCTGGTGGGGGGCGATGCTGCCTTGGCCGCTCAGTTTGAGAACGGCAGCTTTGCCACCATCTACCTCAGCCCGCGCGACTACCACCGCATCCACATGCCGTGTGCGGGCACCCTCAAGCGCATGGTGTACGTGCCTGGCGACTTGTTTTCCGTCAACCCCACCACAGCACGTGGGGTGCCAGGCTTGTTTGCGCGCAACGAGCGCGTGGTGTGCACCTTTGACACCGCCTATGGCCCCATGGTGCTGGTGTTGGTGGGCGCCACCATTGTGGGCAGCATGGCCACCACCTGGCACGGGGTGGTGAACCCACCGCGCCCGGGCCGCATCCAAAGCTGGGATTACCCGGCGCAAGCACCTGTTTTCGCACAAGGCGACGAGATGGGGCGCTTTTTGCTGGGCTCCACGGTGGTGCTGCTTTGGCCGCAAGGCGTCTTGAACTTCACCCCGGCTTGGCAAAGCGCCAAACCTGTGGTGTTGGGCGAAGTCATGGCGCAGGCTCAGGTCCAGGCCTAAACCCAACCCTAAACCCAGCGATCCTCTCCTTGGTCCGCGACTGAGGAACGCTAGGCGGGTCTTGACCGCCGTCAAGAAAGCCCATTTTTCAAATCTTGGTACAGGATGCCCCTCAGGGGCCTTGGCGGCTTCTGGTGGTAAGCTGAGCCTGATCTAAAGACCCCAGGTGGAGATTGCCCATGCCCGGCTTGTTGCCCAACGTTGACCCAAGCGGTCTGCTTGAATTTTCTGTCGTTTACACCGACCGCGCACTCAACCACATGTCCAAGCGCTTTCAAGGCGTGATGACGGACATTTCCAGCATCCTCAAAGACGTCTACCACGCCAAATCAGCGGTGCTGGTGCCTGGTAGCGGCACCTTTGGCATGGAGTCGGTGGCCCGCCAGTTTGCCAACAACCACAAGGTGATGGTGATCCGCAACGGTTGGTTCAGCTACCGTTGGACGCAAATTTTCGACATGGGCAAGATCCCGTCTGAAACCATCGTGCTCAAGGCCCGCCGCCTCAAAGACGAGAGCGAATCGGCCTGGGTGCCTTGCCCCATTGAAGAGGTGGTGGCCACCATCGCACGCGAAAAGCCTGCGGTGGTGTTTGCCCCGCACGTTGAAACCTCAGCCGGCATGATCTTGCCAGACGCCTACCTCAAAGCCGTGTCCGACGCCGTGCATGCGGTGGGTGGTTTGTTTGTGCTGGACTGTGTGGCTTCGGGCTGCATCTGGGTCAACATGGAAGCCACCGGCGTGGATGTGCTGGTCACAGCCCCGCAAAAAGGCTGGAGCGGCTCGCCCGCCTGCGCCATGGTCATGCTCAGCGCGCGTGCCCGCACCGCGATTGACAGCACCACCAGCACCAGCTTTGCCGCCGACTTGAAGAAGTGGCTGCAAATCATGGAAACCTACGAAGCCGGCGGCCACACCTACCACACCACCTTGCCCACCGACGCCTTGGTGCGTTTGCATGAGGTGATGAAAGAAACCCAAGCCTATGGGTTTGACAAGGTCTGCCAAGAGCAGTGGGACCTGGGCAACAAGGTTCGCTCACTTTTTGAGAGCAAAGGCATCAAGAGTGTTGCGGCTGAGGGCTATAAAGCCCCCGGTGTGGTGGTGAGTTACACCAAAGACCCAGAGGTGCAAAACAGCAAGAAGTTTTTGGGCCTGGGCCTGCAAACTGCTGCGGGTGTGCCCCTGCAGTGCGATGAGCCGGCAGACTTCTCCACCTTCCGCATTGGCTTGTTTGGCTTGGACAAACTCCACAACGTGGACCGCACCGTGGCCACCTTGGCCCAAGCGCTCGATAAGTTGTCTTAATCAGCGCTTAGCCAAAAAAAGAGAGCCTAGGCTCTCTTTTTTTGTGTGCCTTACTTGAAGATCACGGTTTTGTGCCCGTTGAGCAGCACCCGGTGCTCGCTGTGCCATTTCACTGCACGGGCCAGCACCTGGCTTTCGGTGTCGCGGCCAATGGCGGTGAGGTCTTCCACGGTTTTGCTGTGGTCCACGCGGGCCACGTCTTGCTCGATGATCGGACCTTCATCGAGATCGGCTGTCACATAGTGCGCCGTGGCGCCGATGAGCTTGACCCCACGGTCATGGGCCTGGTAGTAGGGCTTGGCACCTTTGAAACTTGGCAAGAACGAGTGGTGGATGTTGATGGCCTTGCCAGAGAGCTTGCGGCACATGTCGTCTGACAACACTTGCATGTAGCGGGCCAAGACCACCAACTCAGCCTGTTCGCGCTGGATGATGTCATATTGCCGAGCTTCGGCTTGCGCCTTGGTCGCAGCGGTGACCTCGATGTGGTGAAAGGGCACGTTGTAGCTGGCTGCGAGTTGGTAGAACTCGCGGTGGTTCGACACAATCGCGCGGATGTCGATGGGCAGCAGGCCAATCTTCCAGCGAAACAGCAGGTCGTTCAAGCAATGGCCCTCTTTGCTCACCATGATGACGGTACGCATCTGCTCGGCCTTGGCGTGCAGGCTCCACTGCATTTGCAAGCCCTGAGCAAAGGGTGCTAACTGCGCTTGCAGTTCGGCAAAGCTTTTGTCGCAGGAGAACTGCACGCGCATGAAAAACAAGCCGGTGCTTTGGTCGTTGTACTGCGCGGCTTCTTCGATGTTGCCGCCACGCTCGAGCAAAAAACCCGACAGTGCATGAACAATGCCCAGACGGTCGGGGCAGGAGAGGGTGAGGATGTAGACGTTCATGCGCCTATTTTCCCCGAAACCCGCGGCTGGCCCAAACGCTGGCTCAACTGAACTCGGCTTTGTGCTGGATGGCAAACGCGTAGAGCTCGGTGCGGTTGGTGATCTCGAGCTTGGCGTAGATGTTGACCATGTGGTTGCGCAAGGTGTTTTGGCTGATGAAAATTTCATCGGCAATGCCCGCAGCCTTGACCGAGGGCGAACGCAAAATCGCAGCAATGATCTCTTTTTCGCGCTTCGTCAAGGTCAAGATTTTGCGTTGATCGGGGTCGATCGCGGCTTGCGATTTGGCCCGGGTGACCTCGCTGAAGATGCGGCTGGTGGTGTTGCGGTCGATCCATAGCTCGCCGCGGTGCACGCACTCAATGGCTTTGAGCAAATGGTTGATGGAGTCGCGCTTGTTGAGCACGCCTTTGGCCCCGGCAATGATGGCGGCGTCTTTGATGGTGTCTTCTTTGGCACTGGTCACGGCCAGCACTTTGGCGCGCGTGTGCTGGGTGAGTTGGGCCAGCGCACCTTGGGGGTCGTCACCGTCGAGATCGACCAAGATCACGTCGAGGTCTTGTGTCTCCGTGGTCAGGATGCAAGCAGCAATCGAGGAGCTGCTGCCCGAGAAAGTCAGGGTGGGGGCTGTGCTTTCAATCCACGATTGAAACGCCCACGAGAGCATGGGCAGGGTCACGATGTGGACGCGAATACCCGCTGGCTCTGGCGCCTCGGCTGCGGAGCTTGGGGACGTAAGGGTGGCATTGCTCATGGTCTAGGTCTGTTGTGACATCCAACCTGACATCGGCAGGTTTGGTGGGTTTTTGAGCGCTTTCTCTGGTCAAAAAAAACTCAGGAAACCCGCCCAGACGTCGATTCAATGGGTCATGACAAGTCAAAAGACCGAGCTGGAGGAAGCACTTGCCGGCCTCACGCCTTACTTGGCGTGGGCGTTTGGCTTTGCTTTTTTGTCGAGCTTTCTTATTTTCGCGCCCACCCTCTACATGTTTGAGGTGTACGACCGGGTGATCAACAGCCGCAGCGTCAACACCTTGCTCATGCTGACCATCGGCGTGGTGCTGGCCTATGTGGTGATGGAGATCTCGGATTGGGCGCGCGCGCAAACCATGCAAGCCGCCTTGATGCGTTTTGACCGTTTGCTGGCCGACCGCGTGATGGAAGCCATCTATGCCTCGCAGCTGCGCTCAGCGCAGGGGCTGGTGGCCCAGCCCATGAATGATTTCAAAACCATCCGTGATTTTTTCCACAACCCCGTGTTGGTGTCGGCCATGGAGGCGCCCATGGCACTGGTGTTTTTGCTCACCTTGTATGCCATTCACCCTTGGGCGGGTACGTTTGCTTTGCTGGGCGGCTTGGTGCAGTTCGCCCTGACGTGGCTCAACGAGCGCACCACAACACCGGCGTTGATGGCGGCTAATAAAACCGCGATGGAGGCTCAGAAGTACGCCAACAACACCCTGCGGCATGCCGAAGTCATGCATGCCATGGGCATGTACGGCGCGGTCAAGTCGCGCTGGTCGCTCAAGCAACTCGATTTTCTGGCGCTGCAGGCCTTGGCCTCGGACCGCTCAGCCGTTTTTCAGGCACTGACCAAGTTCATGCAGCACACCATGGCCTCGATGATGCTGGGGCTGGGTGCCTGGTTGACCCTGGAGAACAAGCTCCCAGGTGGTGCAGGCACCATCATTGTGGCCTCGGTGCTGGGTGGTCGCATCACCACGCCGCTGGTTCAGGCCATTGCGCAGTGGCGCCCGGTGGTCAATGCGCGCGATGCCTGGCAGCGGCTGAACCGTTTGCTCAGCAGCGTGCCTGCGCAGCCCATGGGCATGCCACTGCCCGCGCCGCGCGGCACCCTCACCGTAGAAAACATGGTGGCTGGCCCGCCAGGCTCGCAGGTCTCTTTGGTGCGTGGGGTGAACCTGCGGCTGGACCCTGGACAGGTCATGGCCGTGATTGGCCCCAGCGCCTCTGGCAAAACCAGCTTGGCGCGTTTGCTCACAGGCTTGTGGCCCTGCACCGTGGGCAAGGTTCGCTTGGATGGCGCAGACATGCACGCGTGGCGAAAAACAGAGCTGGGCCCCAGCGTGGGTTATCTGCCGCAAGGCGTGGAGTTGTTGCAAGGCACGGTGGCAGAAAACATCGCCCGCTTTGGTGACATCGACATGAACCGCATTGAAGAGGCCGCGCGCGCCGTGGGCCTGCACGACTTCATCATGAAGTTGCCGCAAGGGTACGACACCGACATTGCACGCGACGGCGCTGCATTGTCGGGTGGCTACCGCCAACGGGTGGCTTTGGCCCGTGCCTTTTACGGCAAGCCCGTGTTTGTGGTGCTCGATGAGCCCAACGCCAGCTTGGACGAGGCCGGCGACAAAGCCTTGCTGCGCGCCATGGAGCACTTCAAGGCCCTGGGCACCACCATGGTGGTCATCACCCACCGGGCTTCGGTGCTGTCGGTGTGTGACTTGGTGCTGCTCATGCGCGATGGCGCGCAACAAGCGTTCGGTCCGCGTGACGAAGTGCTCTCTGGCCTGCGGGCCGCTTGAGGTAGGCAGGGATGAGCGAGCCCATACAACTTTTTCCGCAAGCGGGTGCATCGCCCCAACAAGCTGTGGGTGCGAGCAACATCGCCCGACCAAGCCCCGAGCCTGTAGCTTCCATGGGCGAGCACCTGCTGGCTTTGAAGCACCAGTTTGTGGTGGCAGCGGTTTTAAGCATCGTGGCTAATTTGTTGCTGCTCACGCCCACGGTTTACATGCTGCAGGTGTACGACCGGGTGCTGATCAGCCGCAGCGAGCTCACCCTGGTGTTTCTCTCTGCCATTGCGCTTTACTTGTTTGGCATGAACGCCATGTCGGAGTGTTTGCGCTCGCGCTTACTGGTGCGCATGGGCGTGCGTTTTGACCGCGCTGTGAGCCCACAGGTGTTTGAGGCAAGTTACCGCAAGCACCTCAACCCGCACGAGACCAACCCGGCACATGCCTTCACCGATTTAACCGAGTTGCGCCAGTTCCTCACTGGCCCTGGCTTGTTCACCTTTTTTGACATGCCTTGGGTGTTTGTCTACATCACGGTGTTGTTTTTCCTGCACCCGTTTTTGGGCTATTGCGCATTGGCATTTGTGGCTTTGCTGGGCCTGACAGTGCTGGTGGGACAGCGCGGCACGCAAGGGCCAGCGCAGCGGTTGTCAGAGGCCTTCAAAGAAAGCGCCAACTTCCTCGAACACAAGCTGCGCAATGTTGAGGTGGTGGAGGCCATGGGCATGTTTGCTGGCCTGCAGCAGCGCTGGCGCGTGCGCCATGCGGTGTCCATGGCGATGTTCGCCCGTTCGCAAAAAAGCCAACATGTGCTGACGTCTTGGACCAAGTTTTTGCGCTACACCTTGCAGTCGTTTTCGCTGGGCGCGGGGGCCTTGTTGGTGATCGACGGCCAGCTCTCAGCGGGTGCCATGATTGCCGCCAATGTGTTGATGTCCAAGGCCCTGGCGCCGATCGACGCGCTGACTGGCACCTTCAAAGGCATGGTCAGCGCAGGCTCAGCGTTCATGCGCTTGGATGAACTGGTCTCGGCTTTGCAGACCACACCAACGCGACAGGCCTTGCCCGAGGTGCGCGCGGCCATCCAGGTCAAAGGCCTGACGGCCAGCTCACCGCAACGCCCGCAGCCCATCTTGCAAGGTGTGACTTTTGAAGCCTGGCCAGGCTCGCTCACGGTGGTGCTGGGGCATTCAGGCTCAGGCAAATCCACCTTGGCGCGGGTGTTGTTGGGTATTTGGCCCGACTACCGTGGCGAGGTGCTGTGGGGCCGTGACCCCGTCGCAGAGTTTGACCGTGTGACGCTGGGCAGCCGCGTGGGGTATTTGCCCCAAGACGTGGCCCTGTTTGAAGGCACGGTGTCGCAAAACATTGCGCGCTTGCAAGAGGTGGACCCCGACAAGGTGATTGCCGCTGCCACCAGCGCCGATTTGCACCAAATGATTTTGCGCTTACCGCAGGGCTACGACACCCCCATCGGCGAGGGTGGGCTGGCTTTGTCGGGCGGGCAACGCCAACGCATCGGCCTGGCCCGTGCGATTTATGGACAGCCTGATCTGGTGGTGCTCGACGAGCCCAATGCCAACCTTGACGACGTGGGGCAGGCCGCGCTGGCCAAGGTGCTGGCCGAGCTCAAGAGCCAGGGGCGCATTGCCATCCTCATCACGCACCGCCCAGATGTGCTGGACATGTCCGACCAGGTGCTGGTCATGGATGGGGGGCGCGTGACTTACTGCGGCCCCCACCAGCAAATGAAACAACGAGCTTGAGAAAACGTACATGCAAAACTTGCAAACCATCGGCCAAGCCCGCCCGGCCGACAACATCGACCAGTACGCGGATGCCTCGGCAGCCGGGCGCATCGGCCTGCTGCTTTTGGGGGTGGGCTTTGGCGGGTTTCTTTTGTGGGCCGCATTGGCGCCGCTCGACTCTGGCGTGCCCACACAGGGCAGTGTGGCTGTGGACACCAAGCGTAAGGCGGTGCAGCATTTGAGCGGCGGCATCATCAAAGAGGTGTTGGTACGTGAGGGCGATCAGGTTCAAGAAGGGCAAACCTTGATGGTGCTCGACGAAGACCTGGCCCGCTCCAATTACCAGGGCGTGCGTCAACGCTATTTGGGGCTGCGCGCCACCCAGAACCGCTTACAAGCCGAGCAACGCGGGGCCACCACCATTGCCTTTCACCCAGACCTCAAGGCCAGTGCCAGCGACCCGCAAATCCAAGGCCAGCTCCTCACGCAAAACCAGTTGCTCAGCTCGCGCCGCGCCGCCTTGCGCGCTGATTTGGATGTGTTTGAACAAAGCATCGAGGGCCAGCGCGGTCAGCTGTTTGGTTACGAGAGCCTGCTCAAGAGCCGACGCAGCCAGCTTGCGCTGCTGATGGAGGAGCTGGGCAGCACCCGCGAGCTGGTGCGCGAAGGCTACACCCCGCGCAACCGCCAGCTAGAGCTTGAGCGCAGCGTGGCCGAAACCCAAGGCGCGATTGCCGAGCTCTTGGGCAACATCACGCGCACCCAGCGCAGCATGGCCGAGCTGCGTCAGCGCAGCAATGCGCGCAACCAGGAGTACCGCAAAGAAGTGGAAACCCAATTGGCCGAAGTCACCCGCGAGGTGCAGGGCGACGCTGACAAGTATGTGTTTGTGCAGGCTGACCTTCAGCGTGCTGTGATCAAGTCGCCCGTGACCGGCCAGGTGGTGGGCTTGAGCGCCCAATCGGTCGGTGCGGTGGTGCAGGCGGGGCAAAAAATCATGGACATCGTGCCCAACGCCGAGCCTTTGCTGATTGAAACCCGTGTGGAGCCTCAGTTCATCGACCGGGTGCGTCCGGGCCTCAAGGCCGATGTGCGTTTTTCTGCCTTTGCCAACGCACCGCAGCTCGTGCTTGAGGGTGAGTTGCTGTCGGTGTCCAACGACCTGCTGACCGATCCGCAAACCGGCGTCACGTATTTTTTGGCCCGCACCCGCATCACCCCGCCTGGCATGCAGACCCTGGGTGCGCGCCAGCTGCAAGCTGGTATGACGGCCGAGGTGATCATCAAAACGGGCGAGCGTTCGGCTTTGAACTACCTCACGGGCCCCTTCTTGAAGCGTCTGGCCTCGGCCATGAAGGAGGAATGAGATGCTGGGCATGACCTCCTCCAAGTGCGCGGGTATGGGCAAGGTGTGGCTGGCCCAGGTGTCGTGTGTGGCGCTTGCCGCCATGGCGCTGACACAACCTGCGCAGGCCATCGACCTGATGCAGGTGTACCAGCTCGCCCTGGTGCAAGACGCCACGCTCAAGGCGGCCGTGGCGGCCAACCGCTCAGCAGCCGAGCGCATACCGCAAGCGCGTGCGCAAATGTTGCCCAATGTATCGTACAGCGCGGCCTTGAACAACAACGACCTGACCCGAACCCAAGCCAACACAGACGCGCAATCCGACCGATACAACAGCGACAACCACACCCTTTCTGTGCGGCAAGCCCTGTTTCGCAGGCCTTTGAGTTTGGGTCTGACCCAAGCGGGTTTTCAGGTGCGTGATGCGCAGGCCGTGCTTGAGAGCGAGATGCAAAACCTGGGTGTGCGTGTGACGTCGGCTTACCTCGAGGCGCTGTTGGCCAAAGACCAACTCGATTTGGTGTTGGTGCAAGTGGCCACCATTGGCACACAGCTCGATGCCGCCAAAAAATCTTTGGCCAATGGGGCGGGTGTGCGCACGGATGTTGATGAGGCACAGGCCCGCCTGGACCTGGCCTTGGCCCAGGAGCTTGAAGCGCGCCAACAGCTCGAGCTGACCCGCAGGCAGGTGGAGGTGCTGATCAACCGCCCGTTTGACAAGCTCGAGCCCTTGGACGCCAACCGCATGGTGCTGGCCCCGCCTGCACCTGCTTCCCTGGAGGCCTGGGTCGAGATGGCTTACGAGCGCAGCCCAGACATTCAGGCCCTCAAAGCCCGCTTGGAAACCGCGCGTCTGGAAGTTGACAAGTCACGCGCTGGACACTTGCCCACGCTCGATGCGGTGGCGCAGCTGGTCAAGAGCAGCAGCGAGAACGTGAATTTTCCAAGCTCGGGATTTTCTAACCGCGTGGTGGGCGTGCAATTGACGGTGCCCATTTACGCCGGTGGTTTGGTCGATGCCACCGTGCGCCAAGGCCTGGCCGAAGTGAACCGAGCCGAAGAACTTTTGGAGGCCGCCAAACGCGACTTGAGCGTGCGGATTCACCGCGAGCACCGAGGCATGACCGAGGGCATTGCACGCGTGCGTGGCCTTGAAACCGCAGTGCGTTCAGCCGAACAGCTGGTGATCTCCAGCAAGCGCTCGTACGAGGGGGGCTCGCGCACGATTGTGGATGTGTTCAACGCCCAGCAACAGCGCCAAACCGCCAAGCGCGACCTGGCCACGGCCCGCTACACCTACATGATCTCGCTGGTGCGTTTGCATGCTTTGGCTGGCATGGACAAGGCCGAGCCCATCAGCCGCCTCAACAGCTGGCTGGCTCAGCCGTTTCAGTTTGTCAGCTTCAAGCTTTAAGGCGTCTGTCCTCATCTGCGAGCGACCCTGATCGACACAAAGCGACACAAAGCGACATCAAGCGACCCCGAGCGATTTGGCAAGCAGCCCCATGCACACAGGCAAACAGGTTTTGACAAAGATGGCCATGCTCATTTTGGTGGGTGTGCTTGTCCTTGGGCTGATGCCAGCGCCTTCAATGGCGGCTGTTAAGCAAAAAAAAGAGCGTTCGCGTCAAACGCTTGCGTCCGTGCAGCAACAAGTGACAGAGCCAGCGCCCACGTTCCAAGACCGCCAGGTGGATATGGGTCAGTTGTTGGGGCAGCCCGTGGTTTTGAGTGCTGCGCGTACCCGGCGAGACATCACGCTGCTGAGCAACCTTGATGAAGAAACCCACAGCGCTGTCATGCAACTGAGCTATCGGGTTTTGGGCGCAAACGTTGGCGCAGACCTTCGTTTGAAGGTCTTGGTCAACGACGAGCAGGTGACCACCTTGTTTTTGGAAACCAGGGCAGGCGAGCAGGTGCAGTCTGTTGACCTGGACATACCAGCCGCTTTTTTCAAGGCCGATAACCGTGTGAGTTTTGAGCTTTTGCCCAGCCCTTGCGAAGGTGCAGCCAAGCGCACGGATGCGCAGGTGGTGGTGGAGCGGCGAACCCGATTCAAGCTGCGCACCACCCCAATGCGCACGCAAGAGCCTTGGGACATGCCGCGGTTGTTGGTAGGCCTCGGGCCACAGGGCATGCGCCAGCTCAACATGGTGGTGCCCCATGCCCCATTGGCTTACCTGCAGGTGGCTGGTATGTTGGCGCACCACATGGGCCAGCGCTACCCAGGGATGCTGGCTGGCGTGAACATCAGCCAGGATCTGCCCGGCGACACGCACAGCGTGGTGGTTTTCAGCAACCAGCACAAGCCAGCTTTCTTGCAACAGGTGCCAGATGTCGATCGTCCTAGCATTCGGGCGGTTGCGCACCCTAGCAAGCCACATACCCAGCTGTGGCTGGTTCAAGGGCGAGATGCAAATGACACTGCCGCTGCACTGAGCGATTGGCTGCAAGCCCAGTCAACCCTTGAGTCAAAGGTGCTGGACCGCAGCCGTTGGGTCAGAACCTGGCAAGACGAGTTGCCTTGGCATGCCGCCAAGCGCAAAAGCCAAGGGGAGGTGTTGCTCTCGGATTTGCGTGCCGCCACACCTGAGCAGCGCATGCAGTGGCCTGCAACGCCTGGAGGCCAAGCTTTTGCCCTGCCACTTCCTGTCGATCTGAGTGGCGTAGGCAATGCCCGCGTGCCCATCACCTTGAAGTTCAAACCACCCCCTTCAGGCACTTCTGAGCGGGTGTCACTTTGGATCAATGGTGCGCTTGTCGCATCTCAACCGGTGACACAGACCGAGGGCTTCCAAAGTTGGACCATGTCTGTGCCATTTGGCCAAGCCGCAGCACCTACCTGGACAAGCGCTCAGACGCGCCGCAACGGGCTTGAGCCTGGGCGCGTGAATGTCTTGGAGTGGGTGTTTGATCAAGCTGTGCCTTCTGAGTCACGGTGTGTGGCCCCAGTTGGCAGTGCGCAGCTTGGCGACATCAGCCTCGCATCGAGCCTGGACTTCAGCCAGGTCGTCGCACGTGCCAGGCCCTTGAGTCTGCGTGATTTTTGGACGCAGGGCTTTCCATTCACCCATGAGGCGGGGCTGCGCAACACCTGGTTTGTCTTGCCAGAACACGCACAGGCCATTGCGTGGACGCTGTTCCTCAACACGCTGCTGCATTTGGGCGAGCAAGATGCAGCTCCCCTGACAAACCTGCTGGTGACCCAGCAGCCCAACACAGCTCGCGTGCCTGACAAGCACCTGATTCATGTCCATGCCAACACGCCACAGGTGGTGCAAGCAGGCTGGCAAGGCTTGAGCCCAGCCAGCAGGCCAATGACCAACCCTGGGCTAGGGCTTGCCGCCGATGCACAAGCATGGGTGACGCAATTCACAGCACCAAGTGACAGCCGCAGGGTGGAGCTGCACCTTGGTGCAAACAGCGTGGCAGATGCCCAGCTGCTTTTTGCCCAGCGCGCATCTCCGTGGCCAGAGACCGACACCATCACGCTCACCAGCACAGGCATCGAGCCTCAGGCGGTGTGGGCCAACAATGTGTACAGCCAAGAAAACGAATGGCAGCGCAGCCAAGGATGGCTGTTGGAGCGGCCTTGGCTGCTTGGGCTGGTCAGCGCCTGTACCGCATTGTGTGCCGCTGCATTGGGGCAGGGGCAGCTCAAACGGCTGGCGCAAAGGCGACTGTCATGAGCCTCTCATCTGTTCTGCGCAGGAGCCTGAACTGGCCTTTCCAACACGTGGCTGGATGGGTGATGCAATGGGTTCATCATGCCGAGCTGCGCCAAGCCAACACAGACGCTGTCGCAGCACCATCATGGTGGATGCCTTGGGTGCGCTGCGTGTTGTGGGTGGTGTGCTTGTGCACATCTGCTTGGGTGGTGACCTTGCCCATGTCTCAAGGGGCTCAATGGGTGTGGGCCATGGTGTTGGTGGCGGTGTCGTGGGTGCTTTTTCAAACCCGCAGTCGCTGGTCGTCGGTGGCCTTGGGTTTGTGCACCTTGCTGGTGATGATGCGCTACGTGTGGTGGCGACTCAGCGAAACCTTGCAGTTCAACAGCACCAGCTCCGAGGTCGCGGGCACCATCTTGCTGCTGGCCGAAGGTTTTTTTTGGTGCACCACATGGCTGTCGATGGTGCAAACGGCATTTGCGCTGCAACGGCCACCGGCCCCCATTGCCCAGCGGCCCAAGGATTATCCGCATGTGGATGTGTTCATCCCCAGCTATGACGAAGACCTCAGCGTGGTGATGCCATCGGTGCTGGCGGCCTACGCCATGGATTGGCCGAAAGACAAGCTGCACATCTACCTCTTGGATGACGGTCGGCGTCCAGCGTTCAAACAGTTTGCTGGCCAATTGGGCGTGCATTACCTCACGCGAGCCGACAACCGTGGTGCCAAAGCGGGCAACTTGAACCATGCTTTGTCGGTGACGCAAGGCGAATTCATTGCCATTTTTGACGCAGACCACATCCCCAACAAACTCTTTTTACAGCAAACCATGGGTTGGATGTTGTGCGAACCTGCCTGCGCCATGGTGCAAACGCCGCATCATTTTTTCTCCTCGGATCCCTTTGAGAAGAACCTAGGCACGGCAGGTCAGGTGCCCAACGAAGGGGCTTTGTTTTACGGCTTGGTTCAAGATGGCAACGACTTATGGAACGCCACGTTTTTTTGCGGCTCTTGCGCCGTTCTGCGAAGAAGTGCCTTGATGGACGTGGGCGGCATTGCTGAAGAAACCGTCACTGAAGACGCGCACACCGCACTCAAACTCCACCGCAAAGGCTACACCACGGCCTACATCAATGAAACCCTGGCTGCAGGCTTGGCCACAGAAAGTTTGTCGGCGCACATCAAGCAGCGCACGCGCTGGGGCCGAGGCATGGCGCAAATCTTCAGACGTGACAACCCGCTGTTTGGCCGCGGCCTGAGCATGATGCAGCGCCTTTGCTACACCAATGCGATGCTCAATTTCTTTTTTGGCTTACCCAGACTGGTGCTGTTGATGTCGCCTTTGGCTTACCTGTTGTTGGGTGTTGAGCTGATCAATGCCACCCCCTTGGACATCGTGGTGCATGCCTTGCCTTTCATTGTGCAAATCAAGTTGTGGAGCATTTACACCCAGGGCAAATACCGGGGCGTGTTTTGGTCTGAGGTTTACGAAACGGTGCTGGCTTGGTATTTGATTTTGCCCACCACCATGGCTTTGATCTTGCCCAAAGTGGGGCGCTTCAATGTCACAGCCAAAGGCGGTGTGATTGAAACCACCTACTTTGATTGGCGCTACGCCACCCCTTGTTTGTTGCTCATCAGCATGTGCAGCTTAGGTTTTGGGCTGGGTGTGTACCAGTTGTGGGTGTCGCCCCCATGGGTCTCTTGGGCCGTGGCTTTGAACTTGGTTTGGTTGGCTTACAACATGGTCATTTTGGGCGCGGCAGTAGGTGTTGCCCTGGAACAGCGCCAGATCCGGCAAACCCCTCGGGTGCAGGCTTATTTGCCGGCCCAGTTGGTTTTGCCACATCAGAACCTTCAAGCGGTGTGCCGGGATTTTTCGATGACAGGTTTGCGCCTGGATGTGCCAGGTCACACCTTGACGGTTGGCACCGATGTTCAACTCCAGATGAGCGACAACGGGCAGGTCAAAACATTTCCAGCGCGAGTCATCAATGCGAGTGCGGACTCGGTGGGTGTGGTCTTTGTTGGGCTGACCATGCAGCAGCGCATCCATTGGGTTCAGTGCACGTTTGCACGGCCTTTGGCTTGGCGTCGTCAGCTTCAGCCCTTACAGCCCACAAATGCTCCCCGCAGTGTGTGGTCTGTGAGCAAGCGTGGCTATGCCAGCTTGGTCTTGCAGCTGTGGCGAATGGTCCGTCCCGCCTGAGCAGCAGGCTTGGACCCGTCAAGAATTGGCTGGTGTTTCACGCCTTTAGCCGTCCTTAAAAAGCACGCTCAAAACTTAATATCTTTCAATCTGCAGCAACTGTTGCTGCTGTGAACTGATGAAGGTTTAGACATGAAAGTGCCTCGCATTGTCGCGATGCTGATGTTGCTTGGTCTTGGCGCTTGCGGTGGTGGCAGTGGCGACACCGAGGCCCCCGTGGCTGCGCAACAGTATGTGGACGGCATCTGGGAAGGTACGCTTGGCGACAACGAGTCCTTTGCGATCATCAATGCGACGCCTTCGGGCACTTCTTCCGATGTGCACGTGGCTAAAAAAGTGTCTGTGCCAAGCTATCCCTACGGTGGCACCTCACCTTATGACATCGTTCAAGGCTTGCTCAGCGTCAGACAAAACAGACTCACGGGCACGAGCTTTACCTACCAGGATGTACAAGCCTTTGACAGTGAGCGTGGTTACACCAACCGCGTGACCCTGTCGGGCACCGCTGTGACCGGGCCGGGCGCCACGCAAGCCAACCAGATTTCAGGCATCTACAGCCAGCCCATCTACCCAGTGGGGGTGACCGACCTCATCACCTACGCCGACCAAGCCGTCAACTTGCGGCTGAGTCGACAAAACAACTACACAGCCAGCCTGACAGCCCTGCGTGGTATGTACCGAGGCGGCGTCAATGGCTCGACATGGGCTTTAACCATCAATGGCTCCATGGTGGCCGGGAATGTGTCGGGGTGTGCGGTGCTGGGCCGTGTAGCGGTGAAAACACCCAATGCCAGTGCTGCGAGCAAAGCCCTGTACGAGGTGAGTTTGAGCCTGGGCGGGACATCGCCCACCTGCACGCGCCCACAAACCGAGTACAGCGGCCTGGCATTTGTGACGTACAACGACAACAACCAAAAAACCGGTTTGCGTTTGATCGCGCACAGCAACAGCGTGAGCACTTTACGCAAGGCCACAGCGAGTTTGGTGCTCGATGGTTTGTTTGTTTCTGACATCAACCCCATTCCTCTTGCCACCAGTGCCTTGGCCGAGGGTTTTTATGTCAGCACCGATGCGCAAGACAGCTTGAGTGCGGTGGTGCTGCCCAACAACCAGTATGTTTTCTACAGGCCCAGCAGCCTGGTGCTTTTGGGCGACCTACGCTCAGACAGCAACAGCAGCGTGGTAGCCAGTATGAACGGCATCTATCACGCTGGCAACAACGCTGGCAACACCTACACGCCAGATGTGTATCTGATGGGTGATATCCGCGCCAGCGACAGCTTGGTGCGGGTGTTCACGGGCTACTACAACTTCAACCCCACGTCCTTCAACCAAAGCCTGTCAAACTTCTCGTTCAAGCTCGATCCCTCACTGACCTATACCTTGGGAACCACACCCAACGCGGTGCAGCTCGCTGGCACTTACAACAGCAACGCGGCCTTCAATAGCCCCATCATCAGCAGTTTGGTTCTCCAACGTTCGGGCAACGATTACCTCATCACTGGCACCACCCAATTCACGGGTGTTGATGCGGATACCCGCACCTGCAGCCACAGCCGCTGCGCCATTGGCCTGGCGTGTGGCGTTTGTGGGGAAGTAGGGCGAGGCGTCCTCGCTGAAGGTTTGCAAGCCTAGCGAGCCCTTGAGTTGGTAGCTGAGTTTGTTGGTTCGCTGGCTCCACTCCACGGGCACGCTGACCGAGAAAAAGCGCTGCGGGCTGAAGTAGCCCCCTTGCCCGAAGGTGAAGTAGCGCAGGTTTTTCTCATAGCCCAGGGCCGTGAGGTTGACCCCTGTTCTGAAGCTTGAGTTCGGGCCCGTGTCCATCTTCCAGTACAAGCCGCCACCGCCTTCCATGCGGCTGTTGGAGGCCACATTCGAGCCCGTCAGGCTGTGGGCTGAACCGTAGGTGTACAGACCAAAGCTGCCGTTGTCCCAAGAGAGGTCAAAACGCCCCCCTGTGGACGACACAGCACCCCAAATGTCACCGGTGCGCGCGTCTTTCACGCCCGCAAACGACAGCAAGCTGTCTGTCACCGGGCGACGCGACACATCCACCGTGAGGTTGGTGTTCTCGCTCACCCCAAAGCGGTACTTGAGGCCGCCCATGTAATCGGTTTTGTTGAAACCCACGGGGGTGGTGCCGATGTCGGCTTTGAGTTTGTCGGTCTCGTAGACCGCGCCCAAGCCCACACCTGAGGCACTTTGGCTGCCGGGCGAGAGCGTCGGGTTGTTCACGCTTTGCTCAGGGCCTGCGCCAAAGCGGGCCGCTGCGGCAGCATCGGGCGTGCCAGAGAACAACGAGGTTGGCGTCACATTGACCGAGACTTTGCTTTCGCCCGTGTCAAAACGCAAGGTCACTGGCGTTTGAATGTCGGTGAGTTGTCCAAGACCGGGCTCGCCTTCGCGTGAGCGAATCACAGCGCCAGTAGAAATCGTTGGGATACGGCTTTGCTGCAGCTCGGTGAGGTCTTCCAGCGCCGTACGGGGGCGGTCTGCGCGGGTGTTGCTCACCACTTGGGGCACGCGGTCCATCCGCAAAGGTGCTGTTTGTTCCATGCGCAGTGGCGTTGCGGGCTCTGCGCGCTGTGCATACATCGACGGCGCCGTGGGTGGCAAATTGAAGGGCTGCCCTGCGCGAGGGGTGATGCGTGCATCGCCCAAGGCGGGTGGGTTGTCGATGGGGGTGAATTGCACCAAGCCATTGACCGGCCGATCCAAGCCCAAGGCGGTATCGGGCAAGGCAACACCGCTGTTGTTGTACGAGGGCGGTCCTTGCGGTGGCGCTGCTTGTGAGCGGCCGCTCGCGGGTGAGCTTGTGGGCGATGTCCCCGTCACAGGGCGCAACACGCCCGCGCCTTCACGCGCGCTGATGTCGACCCCACCGCGGGTCACGGCTGCGCCCGGCTGCTTGACCAAGGGCTGAGCCAGGTCGGCAGCTGGGACGGTGTCCATCGCGCGCGTTGAGGCGCGTCGAGTCTCACGGCGCGTGTCGACCTGTGAGGCGGTGCGGGTTGTTTGACCCTCCGTGCTCACTTGCGCTTGGGGTACTTTGGTGGCGACTGTTTGTGTCTTGCTGCTCTCGCGGCTGACCTGGATGCGCTTGCGTTTGACCTTGACAGGCTCGGCGGGCGCGCGGCTGCTGACCTCGGCGCTGCGCGACAGGGCCAGCCTCTTCGTTCTTACCCG
>DKJZ01000061.1 GCA_002454975.1 Hylemonella sp. UBA6679 | reverse complement strand
AGCATCATGCGGCGCACCTCGTCGAGCTCGGTGTCCATGCTGCTGGTGTGCGGGCTGGCATCCATGGCATCGCGCACCAAGGACGCACCGATGGCGCCACCGTTTTTCACCACCTGCTTGATCACCTCGCGAAAGGTCAGCATGCCGGCGAGTTTGCCCTGCTCCATGACCACCAGCGAGCCAATGTCGTGGTCGGCCATGCTTTGCACCGCTTGCGTCAGGGGGTCTTGCGGGGTCACCGTAAAAAGGGTGCTGCCTTTGACGCGCAGGATGTCGCTGACTTTCATGGTGTTCTCCGTGTTGTGTGTCTCGGTTCCTAATTTAGCCTAAAACTCCGAGCAAAATGAGGGGTATTAACGAGGAGATTGACCATGTCAGGCTATTCAGACCCCGGGTTCGACACCCTGGCCCTGCACGCAGGGGCCACGGTGGACGCCACCGGCGCGCGCGCCGTGCCCATCCACCTCACCACGTCGTTCGTGTTTGAGTCCAGCGACCAGGCCGCCTCGCTCTTCAATTTGGAGCGTGCAGGCCATGTGTATTCGCGCATCAGCAACCCCACCAACGCGGTGTTCGAGCAGCGCATGGCAGCCCTGGAGGGCGGCATCGGCGCGATTGCCACGGCCAGCGGCCAAGCCGCACTGCACCTGAGTGTGGCCACTTTGATGGGCGCGGGCTCGCACATCGTGGCCAGCGCAGCGCTGTACGGCGGCTCGCACAACCTGCTCAACGACACCCTGCGCCGCTTTGGCATTGAGACCACCTTTGTCAAACCCGGTGACCTCGAGGCCTGGCGCGCTGCGGTGCAGCCCAACACCAAGCTTTTTTTCGGCGAGACCGTGGGTAACCCGGGCATGGATGTGCTGGACATCCCGCAGGTCAGCCGCATCGCGCATGAGGCCGGTGTGCCTTTGCTGGTGGACGCCACCCTCACCCCGCCATGGCTCTTGAAGCCTTTGGATTTAGGGGCTGATTTGGTCATGCACTCGGCCACCAAATTTTTAAGTGGCCACGGCACCGTCATTGGCGGCGTGGTGATTGATGGCGGCAGTTTTGACTGGGCCGCCAACGACAAATTCGCTGAGCTCACCCAGCCCTACGCAGGCTTTCACAACATGGTGTTTGCCGAAGAATCCACCGTGGGTGCGTTTTTGTTGCGCGCACGGCGCGAAGGTCTGCGCGACTTTGGCGCTTGCATGAGCCCGCACACCGCCTGGCTGATTTTGCAGGGCATCGAAACCCTGCCCCTGCGCATGGCGCGCCACATGAGCAACACCCAAGCGGTCGTGAACTTCTTAGCAACGCACCCGCTGGTGAGCCGTGTGGGCCACCCCATGCTACCCAGCCACCCCAGCCATGCCTTGGCCCAGCAACTCCTGCCCAAAGGCGCAGGCTCGGTGTTCAGCTTTGACATCCGCGGCAGCCGCGCGCAGGGTCGCGCCTTCATTGAGGCGCTCAAGGTGTTCAGTCACCTGGCCAATGTGGGCGACTGCCGCAGCCTGGTGATTCACCCCGCCAGCACCACGCATTTCCGCATGAGCGACGAAGCCCTGGCGCAAGCCGGCATCGGCCCGGGCACCATCCGCTTGTCCATCGGCCTGGAAGACCCGGACGATTTGATTGACGACCTCAAACGCGCGTTGAAAGTGGCCGAAAAAGCGGCCGAGAAAGCAGGTGGCGCATGAAACTCACCGTACTTGGCCAAGAGACCTACTGCTACACCGGCGGCAAGCCTTTCAACGCCGCGCAGCCCACCGCCATCTTCATCCACGGGGTGCTCAACGACCACAGCGTGTGGATTTTGCAAAGCCGCTACCTGGCCCACCACGGCTGGAACGTGCTGTGCGTGGACCTGCCCGGCCATTGCCGCAGCGCAGGCGAGGTGCCGCAAAGTGTGGAAGCTGCGGCCCAGTTTGTGGCCGCGCTCATGGACGCCGCAGGCTTGCAACGTGCAGCCCTGATTGGCCACAGCTGGGGCTCGCTGATTGCCCTGCAAGCCGCGGCTGATTTGCAAGCGCGTGTTAGCCACTTGGTGATGGTGGGCACGGCCTCACCCATGAAGGTTTCGCCAGCCTTGCTGGAGTCCTCGCGCACCGACCCACTGGTGGCGCTCAAGATGATTCAGGTGTTCTCACGCAGCACCCTGGGCGCTGGGCCTTCGGTTTTGGGTCCGGGCACCTGGGTGTATGGCGTGGGCATGGCGCTGGGCAAGCGTGTGTTGGCGCACAACCCGCAAGCGTTTTACCTGGGCTTCAAAGCTTGCGACAGCTACCAAAACGCACCACAGGCCATCACGCAAATCAGCTGCCCGGTGTTGTTGGTGCTGGGCGAGCAAGACCAAATGACCCCGGCCAAGGCCGCGCAAGGCTTGGTGCAAGCGGCCCAAGCTGCCGGCAAATCGTTGCAAGTGCTTCAGGTGCCCGTGGGTCACCACCAAATGGCCGAGGCCCCAGAGCTCACGCTCAAAGCCTTGCAGGGGTTTTTGGCGGCTTAAAGCGCAGGGCGGCTTTGAGGCAGCGCCTGCGCCAAGGTGATGTCTCGCCAAGCGGCGTTGTGCCACAGAGCGGAGGTGGCGGCTGAATGGCTCAGCAGCAGGCGCTCGAGCAAGGGCGCCAGGGCCACCTGCTCGGGCTGCACCAGCAACACATAGCGTGGGCCTTCTAGGCCCAGCTCGTCGAGCTGCCCCACCCAGTCCAGGGCCAACAGGCTCTCAAGCACCGGCTCGAGGTGTTGCGGATCGAGCCGCAGGCTCAGGCTGAGCTGCTTGAGGGGCAAACCCATGCCGCGTGATTTGGCTTGCGCCAGCAGGCCCAGCAGCTCCAGGGCCAGCTCAAACCGCCAGCCTGGGCCAAACTGTCGCCAGGCCTGGCCAGAGAGCAGGCTGGGCAAGCTCGCTGTCATCACCGCGCCCAAGAGCACGATCACCCACGCCAGGTAAATCCAGATCAGCAAAATTGGCACCGTGGCAAACGCGCCATACACCGCCGAGTACGTGGGCACCAAGCCCAAATACACGGTCAGCCCTTTTTTGGCCAGCTCAATGCCCGCGGCCACCAGCAAGCCGCCCAGCCAGGCGTGCTGCCAACGCACCCGGGTGTTGGGCACAAAGTGGTAGGTGGCCGCGGTGGCCCCGGCAATCATCGCAAACTCCAAGACATCCAGCACAAAGCGCAGGCCACCAGGCAAATTGCCCACCACCCCGCGAGAGGCGGTGACGATGTAAGACGTGATGGTCAGCGAGGCCCCCAGCACAATGGGCAAGAGGGTGATGGCCGCCCAATAAATCAGCAGGCGCTGCGCCCACGAGCGGGGGCGACGCACACGCCAAATTTGGTTGAAGGTGCGGTCGATGGTGAACACCAGCGCGAACACCGTGGCGAGCAAGGCCGCAAAGCCCAAAGCGCCCAGCTTGCTGGCTTTGAGGGCGAATTGCGTGAGGTAGCCCATCACCTGGCGGGCGATGTTGTCGGGAATCAGGCTCTCAATCAGCCAGCGCTGCAAGGCTTCTTGAAACTTGGCGAAGATAGGAAACGCTGTAAAAAGCGACAAGGCCACCGCCAGCATGGGCACCAATGCAATCACCGTGGTGAAGGTCAGGCTGCTGGCCGTGACCCCCAGGCGGTCTTGGCGAAAACGCTCGCGTAACAAGCGCGCGCTGTTGCGCCAAGGGAAGTGCTGAAGCTTGAGCCAGAGTTGCATCAGGGTAGAGCGTGAAAGAATGGACTAGCTTTAAGATACCACCCAATGAAAAACATCCCCCTGAACCTCACCCGACAGCTGGCCGTGGGCAGCCTTTTGGCCCTGATTGTGCTGAGTTTGGCCTGGGAGTTGTTCCTGGCCCCCGTGCGCCCGGGCGGCTCGCTGCTGGCGCTCAAGGCGCTGCCTTTGTGCATTCCGCTGGCCGGTCTGCTGAAAAATCGCATGTACACCTACCGCTGGGTGAGCCTGATGGTGTGGCTGTATTTCATTGAAGGCGTGGTTCGCGCCAGCGGCGACCGCGCGCCCAGCAGCTACTACGCACTGCTTGAAGTGATGTTATGCCTGGTTTTGTTTGCTGCCTGCGCCATGCATGTGCGCCTGCGTTTTGCCAACGCCAAAACCTCTCCCCCTCAATCGCCATCTGTAGACCCATGAGCCCCACCCAAACCCAACTGCTTGAGACTTTGCGCCGCACCGTGGGTGCTGCCAATGTGCTCACCCACGAAGACCCCACCACCGACCTCACCGCTTGGGAGCTCGATTGGCGCCGCCGTGAACGCGGCCGCGCCCTGGCCGTGGTGCGCCCAGGCAACACGCAAGAGGTGGCTGATGTGGTCAAAGCCTGCGCAGCGGCGGGCACCAGCATCGTGCCGCAAGGGGGCAACACCGGCATGGTCGTGGGCTCCACACCCAACGACTCGGGCACCCAGGTGGTGCTGAGCCTCACGCGCATGAACAAGGTGCGCAAATTAGACCCAGGCAACCTCACCATCACCGTGGATGCGGGTTGCGTGCTACAAAACCTGCAAGAGGTCTGCGAAAAAGAAGGCTTTTTGTTTCCGCTGAGCCTGGCCTCAGAAGGCTCTTGCACGATTGGCGGCAACCTGGGCACGAACGCTGGCGGCACCCAAGTGGTTCGCTTTGGCAACACGCGCGAACTTTGCCTCGGCCTGGAAGTGGTGACGGCCAGCGGCGAGATTTGGAGCGGCTTGACGGGTCTACGCAAAGACAACACTGGCTATGACCTGCGTCACTTGTTCATTGGCTCGGAAGGCACCCTGGGCGTGATCACCGCAGCCACCATGAAGCTCTACCCCATGCCCGTGACGCAGCTCACCGCTTTTGCGGCCGTGCCCTCGCTGCAAGCGGCGGTGGAGTTGCTGGGCCTGGCGCACAAAACCATCAGCTCAGGCCTCACAGGTTTTGAGGTCATGGGCCAATTTGCACTGAGCCTGGTGGTCAAGCACTTTCCGCAACAGCGTGTGCCCTTTTGGCAAGACTCGCCTTACTGCGTGGTGCTGGAAAATTCGGACAACGAATCCGAAGAACACGCCCGCGCGCAGTTTGAGCGACTGCTCGAAGCTGCGATGGAGATGGGCTGCGTGACCGATGCGGTGGTGGCCGAGAGCGTGGCGCAAGCCAAGGCGCTGTGGCACATCCGCGAGAGCATTCCGCTGGCCCAAGCGCAAGAGGGCTTGAACATCAAGCACGACATTTCCATCAACGTCTCGCGCATTCCTGAGTTTGTGGACCTGTGCAACGGCAAGTTGTTGCAAGCCTTCCCCGGTGCGCGCCTGGTGACTTACGGCCACTTGGGTGATGGCAATTTGCACTACAACGTGCAAGCCCCCGAAGGCCAAGACCAAGAGAAATTTTTGGTCGAACAAGAAGGCCCGATGAACGCGCTGGTGTATGACATCGTCGATGCATTCAACGGCTCGATTTCAGCGGAGCACGGCATTGGCAGCTTGAAGGCTGACAAGCTCGCGCACCACAAGTCCCCCGTGGCCCTGGGTTTGATGCGGGCCATCAAAACTGCGCTGGACCCGCACAACCTCATGAACCCCGGCAAGGTGCTGACATGACAGAAACGCAACAGCGCCCGGTGCGCTCGCAGTACGAAGACTTCATGCGCCATGTCTACACCCATGGCGTGACCAAAACCGACCGCACCGGCACCGGCACGCGCAGCGTGTTTGGTCACCAGATGCGCTTTGATTTGAACGAAGGCTTTCCGCTGGTCACCACCAAAAAAGTTCACCTCAAATCCATCATCCAAGAGTTGCTGTGGTTCCTCACTGGTTCGAGCAACAACAACTGGCTCAAAGAGCGCGGCGTGAGCATTTGGGACGAGTGGGCCAAAGAAGACGGCGACCTCGGCCCCGTGTATGGCGTGCAGTGGCGCAGCTGGCCCACGCCCGATGGCGGCCACATCGACCAAATTGCCGAGGTGATCCAAACCCTCAAGACCAACCCCGATTCGCGCCGCATCATCGTGAGCGCCTGGAACGTGGCTGAACTCAACAAAATGGCGCTCATGCCCTGCCATGCCTTCTTTCAGTTTTACGTGGCCCCGGGTGAGAACGGCGTGAATGGCGGTAGAGGCAAACTCAGCTGCCAGTTGTACCAACGCAGTGCCGATATTTTTCTGGGCGTGCCCTTCAACATCGCCAGCTACGCCCTGCTCACCCACATGGTGGCGCAGCAGTGCAACCTGGAGGTGGGCGACTTCATTTGGACCGGTGGCGACTGCCACATCTACAGCAACCACCACGAGCAGGTGGAGCTGCAACTCAGCCGCGCGCCCTACCCCTACCCCACACTCAACATCAAGCGGCAGCCCGCGTCGATTTTTGACTACCAGTTTGAAGACTTTGAGGTACTGGACTACCAATGCCATGGCGCCATCAAAGCGCCGGTAGCGGTTTGAGCGCGCATCAGAGATACATGCCAGCCACACATGCCTGATATCAACCTGATTTACGCGCGCGCTTCGAATGGCGTGATTGGCCTCAATGGCACCATGCCCTGGCACCTGCCCGAAGACCTGGCACATTTCAAGCGCACCACCCTGGGCTGCCCGGTGGTGATGGGCCGCAAAACCTGGGACTCGCTGCCCCACCCGTTTCGGCCGCTGCCCGGTCGTAAAAACATCGTCATCACCCGCCAAGCCGGTTGGCTCGATGCACAGCAGCTCGCGGACAAACCCAACACCTCGGTGCTGGCCGTTGACAGCCTGGACGCGGCCTGGGCGGCGTGTGGTGATGCGCCAGTGGTGTGGGTGATGGGCGGCGCGCAAATTTACGCCCAAGCGCTGCCACTGGCACACGAGGTGGTGGTCACCGAAATTGAGGCTGCATTTGAAGGCGATGCCTACGCACCGGTGTTGGACAGCAGCTGGCAAGCGGTGGCGCGCGAGCGTCACACCAGTGCCTCGGGCCTGGGCTACAGTTTTGTCACCTACAGGCGCGAGTAGCTGCAGGTTTTCATTTTTTAACGCAAGGAGCACACCATGTCAGGTGGCGGATTTCACGTACACGGCCCTCACGACCACGAACTTGAGCACGCCATACAAGGTGGCCATGGCGGCGACCATGGTGGCAGCATGACCAACCAAATTGCGATGTTCACCGCCATCATTGCCACGGTGGGTGCTTTGTTTGCCTACATGGGCGGGGCCACGCAGGCCAATGCGGGTTTGTTCAAGAACAACGCGGCCATCAAAAAAACCGAAGCGTCCAACCAGTGGAACTACTTTCAATCTAAAAGCACCAAGCAATCGCTGGCTGAACTCGCGCGTGACCTGAGCGCCAAAGACGAAGACAAAGCCAAGTACCAGGGCAAAGTCGACCGCTATGAAAAAGAAAAAGGCGAGATCAAAGCGGTGGCTGAAAAGCTCGAGGCCGACGCCACCGCCTGGGACCGCCAAAGCGATGAACAAATGCACCAGCACCACCGCTGGGCGCAAGCCACCACCGTGCTGCAAGTGGCGATTGCCCTGGCCGCCATTGCCCTGCTGACCCGTAAAAAGTGGCTGGAATACGCCATGTTTGGTGCGGGTGGCGCGGGGGTGCTCATTGGCGTTGCAGCTGCCATGCACCTCTGATACGCAAGAAAAAACCCACCCAAGGTGCAGCTATCATGGCCGCACCTTTTTTTATTGCCTGCGCTCATGAAACTTGCCACTTGGAACGTCAACTCTTTGCCCGTGCGCCTGCCCCAAGTGCTCGATTGGCTGGCTGCGCAAGACGGCGGCATCGATGTGCTGGCCTTGCAAGAACTGAAATGCACCGACGATAAATTTCCGCACGAGGCCTTCACCGAGGCGGGTTACCACAGCGTGTGCTTTGGCCAGAAAACCTACAACGGCGTGGCGCTCATCACCAAAGCGCCTGTGCAAGATGTGACGCGCAACATCCCCGGTTTTGACGATGAGATGGCCCGCGTCATCAGTGGCGTGGTGAGCAGCGCAAGCGGCGACATACGCGTGATTGGCGCCTACTTTCCCAATGGCCAAGAGCCCGGCTCGGACAAATTTGAGTACAAGATGGCTTGGCTTGATGCCCTGCGCGCCTGGGTGCGCGAGGAACTGGCGCGCACCCCCCGCCTGGTGCTCATGGGCGACTACAACATCACATTTGACGATGCCGATGTCTACGACCCCGTGGCCTTGTTTGAAACCATCCACTGCACCGAAGAAGAGCGCTACCACCTGCGCGCTTTGATCGCGCTGGGTCTGCATGACGCGCTGCGTTTGTTTGAGCAGCCCGCCAAAAGCTACAGCTGGTGGGATTACCGGAACTTTGCGTTTCGCCGCAACCGCGGCCTGCGCATTGACCACATCCTGATCAGCAACGCTTTGAAAGACCAAGCCCGCGCCTGCGTGATCGACAAAACCCCACGCAACAACGAACGCCCCAGCGACCACACCCCCGTGGTGCTCACCCTGGCATCAAGCGCTTAACCAAGCCCCTATGCGGGCGTCTTGCAGGTTACAGCCAAGCCTTGGCAAATCCGGCAAAATTGCGTTTTACTTTTCACCGAACGACCATGATCAAACATCTGATGACTGCGCTGGCCCTGGTGTGCGGCGCTGCCGCTGTGGCCCAAGACTTTCCCACCAAGCCCATCACGCTGATTGTTCCTAACCCACCCGGCGGCGTGGTGGACACCTCGGCCCGTTTGCTCAACGAACCACTGAGCCGACTGATCGGCCAGTCTGTGGTGATTGACAACCGAGCAGGCGGCTCAGGCAATGTGGCTTACGGCGCTGTGGCCCGTGCCAAACCCGATGGTTACACCCTGCTGATTTCCTACTCTGCCTACCATGTGGGCAACCCCTCGCTCACCCCCAACCTGCCTTGGGACCAAAAAGACCTCACGCCCGTGGCCTTGCTGACCGTAGCCACCAACATGATTGCGGTGCACCCCTCGGTGCCGGCCAACAACCTCAAAGAGTTTGTCAGCTACCTCAAGGCCAACCCAGGCAAGCTCAACTACGCCTCGCAGGGCAACGGCTCGCTCTCGCACATTGGCACCGAGATGTTCAAGCAGCAAACCGGCACCTTCATCACCCACATTCCTTACCGTGGTTCTGGCCCGGCCGTGCAAGATGTGCTGAGCGGCCAGGTGCAGATTTTCATCACCACCCCACCCTCGGTGATGAGCCATGTGCAAGCCGGCAAGCTCAAGGCCTTTGCCGTGACCGGTAACACACGTCACCCCCAAATGCCCAACCTGCCCACCACCGCCGAGGCAGGTTTGCCCGACTTCAAACTTGAGGCTTGGGTGGGCTTGTTTGCACCAGCCGGCACGCCGCCAGCCATCGTCAACAAGCTCAGCGCTGAAGTGAAAAAAGCCTTTGAGATGCCCGAGGTCAAAGCCCGTGCAGACGCGGCTGGCATCGAGCTGCGCTACCTCAACCCCGAAGGCTTGGGCAAGCTGGTGGCCAACGACACGGCTTACTGGGCCAAGACCATCAAGACGGTAGGCATCAAGATCGACTGATCTGCGTCACTGATCAACGCGTCTGATCAGCGTCACTGATTAACGCGACAAAGCAACGCCAGCCACCGCAAGGTGCGCTGGCGTTTTGTTTGGCTCACTCCAGGCCCAGCTCCTGGATTTTTCGGGTGATGGTGTTGCGCCCGATGCCCAGCTTGTGCGCTGCCTCGATGCGGCGGCCCTTGGTGCTGGCCAAGGCCGCCTCAATGAGCTTGCGCTCAAAGCGCTGGGTGAGTTGCTCCCACACATCCAAACGGCCCGCGTTGAGCAGGGCCAAGGCCTCGCGGCTTAAGGCATCTTCCCAGGGTGGCAACTGCCCCAAGGCCTGCAAGGCCTCACCGGCCGGCAAACCCACGTAAGGCGCAGGGGCCTGCACCAAAGGCGCCGCGCCTGAGGCCACGGCACCTTGGGGCGGCTCAGCAGATGGGGCCGATAAAGCCACCTCAGACGCACCCGGCGCCAAACTGACATAGGCAGACACGCTGGTCTGATGAACCACCTCTGGCGGCAGGTCTTTGGACTCCACCACCTGCGCTGGGGCCATCACGGTGAGCCAGTGGCAAATGTTTTCCAGCTGGCGCACATTGCCTGGGAAATCAAAGGACATCAGGCCTTGCAAAGCGGGCTCGGAAATGCGCTTGGGCTCCACCCCGAGTTGCTTGGCACTTTCTTGCAAGAAGTGGCGGGTCAGCATGGGCACGTCTTCGCGGCGCTCGCGCAGCGCAGGCAAGCGCAGGCGAATCACATTGAGGCGGTGAAACAAGTCCTCACGAAAGCCGCCGTCTTTGACGCGTTGCTCCAGGTCTTGGTGGGTGGCAGCAATCACCCGCACATTGGCTTTGACAGCGCTGTGGCCGCCGACGCGGTAGAAGTGACCGTCGCTGAGCACCCGCAGCAAACGCGTTTGCAAATCAAAGGGCATGT
This sequence comes from Hylemonella sp. UBA6679, assembly GCA_002454975.1. Classification (GTDB taxonomy): domain Bacteria; phylum Pseudomonadota; class Gammaproteobacteria; order Burkholderiales; family Burkholderiaceae_C; genus Hylemonella. The sequence goes on along the minus strand of DKJZ01000061.1, from coordinate 17,743 downwards.
CGCCGATTTCATCCAAAAACAAGGTGCCGCCCTCGGCCTGCTCAAAGCGGCCACGGCGCATGGTTTGCGCGCCGGTGAAGGCCCCGCGCTCATGGCCAAACAACTCGCTCTCCAGCAAATCTTTCGGGATTGCTGCGGTATTGATAGCAACAAACGGCCCATTGGCGCGGGGTGAGTGCTTGTGCAGCGCGCGAGCCACCAGCTCTTTGCCCGAGCCCGACTCGCCGGTGATGAGCACCGTCACATTGCTTTGGCTCAAACGCCCAATGGCCCGAAACACATCCTGCATGGCCGGTGCTTGGCCCAACATCTCTGGGGCGGCTTGCATGCGTTCTTCAGCCACCTCTTCGCGCTGGCTTTCGTCCACCGCACGGCGGATCAGCTCGAGGGCTTTGGGCAGGTCAAAGGGTTTGGGCAGGTACTCAAACGCCCCGCCCTGAAAGGCCGACACAGCGCTGTCCAAATCCGAGAAAGCCGTCATGATGATGACAGGCAAGCCCGGGATTTTGGCTTTGACTTTTTCCAGCAAATCCAGCCCAGTGCCCCCAGGCATGCGGATGTCGCTCACCAAAATTTGCGGCAACTCGTCGTCGGCTGCGGTTTGCAGGGCGCTCAGCACGTCTTTGGGGTTGGTGAAGCTGCGCGTGGGCAATTGCTCACGCAGCAAGGCTTTTTCCAGCACAAAGCGGATGGACTGGTCATCGTCCACGATCCAGATGGGCTTCATGTGGCTGGTCACCTCAGGTCAATGCTGTTTAGGGCAGCGGAATTAAAATTTTGAAATCCGTCCGGCCTGGTTCGCTGTCGCACTCGATCGTGCCATGGTGCTGTTGAACAAAGGTTTGTGCCAATGTCAGCCCCAGGCCAGAGCCACCTTCTCTGCCCGACACCAGCGGGTAAAAAATGCGGTCCTTGATCTCGTCCGGTATACCGGGCCCGTTGTCCATGACATGCAATTCCAATGCCAACCGGTAACGTTGTTTGCCAAAAGTCACCTGACGGGCCACGCGGGTCATGAAGGTGATCTCAGCATCGCCTGATTGGATGCGCTCTGACAAGGCCTGAGCCGCGTTGTGGCTGATGTTGAGCAAGGTCTGTATGAGTTGTTCGCGGTCGCCGCGAAACTCGGGCAGCGAGGTGTCGTAATCGCGCACCACGCTCAAGCCCTTGGGAAACTCGGCCTGAATCAGGGTGCGCACACGCTCGCACACCTCGTGGATGTTCACATCGCCCACCACGTGCGGGCGGCGGTGCGGTGCGAGCAAGCGGTCCACCAGGGTTTGCAGGCGGTCGGCCTCGTGGATGATGACCTGGGTGTACTCGCTGAGCTCGTCGGAGTTGATCTCCAACTCCAGCAACTGCGCTGCCCCGCGTATGCCGCCCAAGGGGTTTTTGATTTCATGGGCCAAATTGCGGATGAGCTCTTTGTTGGCCTGCGCCTGATCGAGCAAGCGCTCTTCGCGCTCTTGGCGGGCCTGCTGCTCGAGTGGCACAAGCTCAACAATCACCTCGTCGGGTTGGTCGGTTTGGGTGACGATGACGTGCGCAGGCAGCAGGTCGCGGCCTGGGCGCTTCAAACTCGCCTCAAAACGCAGGGCGGCAAATTTGTTGCCGGTCACCCCTGTGAGGGCTTGGCGCAAGGTCTGCGGGTCGGTGAAGCTGGCGGCAAAATTGCTCGACGCAATGTGGCGGCGCGATACGCCCATGGCATCTTCTAGGGCGGCGTTGCAAAACACCACACTGGCGTCGCTGCGCACCACGGCCACCAAGGTCGCGAGCAGGTCAAAGGCCTCAAAACGCTGCGGGTGGTTGCCCGGCTGTGTGCCCGGGCTGGTTTGAGGAGGGTTCATGGGGCCTCTACCTGTTGGGGAGCCGGGACAGTTCCCGGTTGATGCCCACGATGTCTTGCTCCAAGCGATCCAGGGAGGACTTCATGGCCGCCACCCGGTCAAGGTACTTTTGGTGGTTGCGCGACTCACTGCCGAGCTTTTCAGGTTCACCATGGTTGTAGGCCTCCAAGAGCTCATCGCGCTTGCTGCGCGTCTTGCGCAATTCTGCCTCAAGGATTTGACGCGCCTCGCTGTCGCGCCCGCGCGGCTCAGCCGCTGGCTCTGCGGGCTTGGCCAAGGCCACCTGTTTGGGTGGCGCAGGAATGACAGTGACCGCCCCACCCTCGATGGGTTTGCAGTGGCTGCGGTTGCCTGGCGGCAAGGTGTTGGTGTACTCGTTGCCGCAGCGGTAAATGCGCTCTTGGGCAAGGACAGAACTGGGTAGCGCAAGGTGTGCCACCACCACGCCAGCAAAGGCAGTGGCAAGCACAGCGCCATGCAGGCGCAAAGCAGTGAGAGGCGAAACAAACATCATGGCAAACAACATGGACAGATCTGTGGCCACATTGTGCAAGCAGGCCGGCATGGCGTCATCCGTGCGGCCAAGAAAAAAGGACGGCTTGCGCCGTCCTTTTTCACTGAACTTGCGTTCAACACGCCATCACAGCGAGTAGTACATGTCGTACTCAACCGGGGAGACTTCCACGCGGCTGCGGTTGACTTCTTGCATCTTGAGGTCGATGTAGGAGTCGATCCACGCGTCGGTGAACACGCCGCCTTTGGTCAAGAAAGCGCGGTCGTTGTTGAGCGCTTCCAGGGCCTGGTCGAGGCTGGAGCACACGGTGGGCACCAGTTTGTCCTCTTCGGGGGGCAGGTGGTAGAGGTCTTTGCTGGCAGCTTCGCCGGGGTGGATTTTGTTTTCCACGCCGTCCAGACCGGCCATCAACAAAGCGGCAAAGCCCAGGTAGGGGTTGCACAATGGATCGGGGAAGCGGGCTTCCACGCGACGGCCTTTGTCCGATGCCACATTGGGGATACGGATCGACGCAGAGCGGTTTTTGGCAGAGTAAGCCAACTTGACCGGTGCTTCAAAGTGGGGCACCAGGCGCTTGTAGCTGTTGGTGCCGGGGTTGGTGATGGCGTTCAAAGCGCGTGCGTGCTTGATGATGCCGCCGATGTAGTACAGGGCGAAATCGCTCAAACCAGCGTAGCCGTTGCCAGCAAACAGGTTTTTGCCGTCTTTCCAGATGGACTGGTGCACGTGCATGCCAGAGCCGTTGTCGCCAGCGTAGGGCTTGGGCATGAAGGTGGCGGTTTTGCCGTAGGCGTTGGCCACGTTGTGGATCACGTACTTTTGCATCAGTGTCCAGTCGGCGCGCTCAACCAGGGTCGAGAACTTGGTGCCGATTTCGCACTGGCCGGCGCCGGCCACTTCGTGGTGGTGCACTTCAACTGGGATGCCCACCGACTCAAGAATCAGGGACATTTCGCTGCGCATGTCGTGCGTGCTGTCAACGGGGGGCACGGGGAAGTAGCCGCCCTTGACGCGGTTGCGGTGACCGCGGTTACCGCCTTCGGTTTTGGTGCCGCTGTTCCAGGGCGCCTCGTACTCGTCGATGGCGTAGAAGGTGTTGTTCGGCTCGGTGCTCCAACGCACGTCGTCAAACAAGAAGAACTCTGGCTCGGGGCCGAAGTAAGCGGTGTCGCCCAGGCCGGTTTGCTTGAGGAAGGTCTCGGCGCGCTTGGCAATGGAGCGGGGATCGCGCTCGTAGGCCTTGCCGTCGGTGGGCTCGATCACGTCGCAGATCAGCACCAAGGTGGTTTCTTCAAAGAAGGGGTCGATGAAGGCGCTCTTGGCATCAGGAATCAAGAGCATGTCGGAGGCTTCAATGCCCTTCCAGCCAGCGATCGACGAACCGTCAAATGCCTGGCCGTCTTCGAATTTGCTCTCATCAAACTGCGACACGGGCGCAGTGATGTGTTGCCACTTGCCACGGGTATCGGTGAAGCGGAAGTCAACAAACTTGACTTCGTTCTCTTTCACCATCTTCATCACGTCTGCGACGGTCTTGGCCATCAAGTACTCCTGTTAAGGGGGTTGGTTGAAATTGTTCGGAACCTACCTTGCAGTTTTTGTGCCAAAGCATCACCACACATTCGGACCTAGCCCAGTATTTTGCCTTGAATTTGGGCGATTTCTGCGGCGCATGGCGCAAGCCCAACAAACTTGCGGGTTTGCCAAGGCCTGCTTGCCGCGACATGCCGCGGCAGCGCTTTGGTGAGGGTTTGAAGTGCACACGCCCGGTTGAGCGACAAACGCATCCGACGCAAACAAACGAACCATATTGGTGCGATAAATGCACCAATACAGGGATTTATGACCGCACCAACTCGGGGCCCAAGCTGACACCAAAGCCGGCGAGCCCAGCGAGCAAGGCCGGGTAAGCCTGGTGCACCGCTTCGGGCGCGCCTTTGACGCCCAGCTCAATGTGGCGCCCATGTTGCGGATGGTCCACACTGGGCAGGCTGAACACTTTGATGCCTGGGTGCTCTTGCTCCAGGGTCTCCATCAGCGGTGTGAGGGTGGCCTCCATGGCCCCATACACCACCACCGATTTCTCCATCCAAGCCTCGCGCTTGAACAGGTGGGGGTAATGCGTGTCGAGCACCCAGGCGATCATGGGCCAGGCCATGACCGGGAAACCCGGCACAAAGTGCACCATGCCGCCGCCCGAACCCGCGCAGGAAAAACCCGGAATCTTGTTGTAGGGGTTGGGGATGATCTGCGCCGAGCTGGGGAACACGCCCATGTTCAAGCGGTGGATGTTGTCGGGCCGGTCGGGCTCGTAGGGCACGCCCTGCTCTTTGGCGGTGTCTTGCATGCGCTCACGAATCAGGGCTTGGGCCTGCGGGTGCAGCACCAGGTCTTGGCCCAGCGCGCGGGCGGCGCATTGGCGGGTGTGGTCGTCGGGGGTGGCGCCGATGCCGCCGCAAGAAAACACCACATCGCCAGAGGCAAAAGCACGCGCCAGCGTGGCGGTGATGCGCTCAGGCGAGTCGCCCACGTAGTCGGCATAGGCCAGTTGCAAGCCGCGCTCGGCCAGCAGCTCGATGGTTTTGGGCAGGTGCTTGTCGGCACGTTTGCCCGAGAGAATTTCGTCGCCGATGATGATCAGGCCGATCGGGGGTGTGGAGGGTGCTTGGGTCATGGTCAATGTCAGGTGGCGTCAAGGATGTCGGGGGTGTGGCGCAACGCCGCCAAAGCGGCCAGGCAAAAGTGCGCAAACCACAGGGCCGAGAGCACAAACACATAGGTGTAGACCCAGATGGCCAAGGGCAGCAGCAAAGGCGCAAACACAATGGCCATGGCCCCAAAGGCCCACACCAAGCCAGGCGCTGCCCCCAGGTAGCCGGTGATCACGCCCATGGCAATGAGCCACCAACGGTAATTGGCCAGCAAAGCGCGGCGCTCATCGGCGCTGGCGTGGCCAGCCAGCACATCAAAGGTCATCACACGGTAAGTGAGCCAGCCCCAAATCAGCGGGGGCAAGACCACCACAAAGGGCGGTATCAGCCACAAAGGCATGGACAGCACCAGCGCCAGCAAAGCCAAGAGGCCAGAGCCCAAGCTCAGGCCCACGCTTTGCAAAAACGTGCCACCAGGGCGTGCCTCCAGGGCCGGAAAACGGCGCTGCACCACCACCTTGACCATGGCTGGCGTCATGAGCCAAGCCACGGCCAACAAGGCCACCAGCACCATCAGCGGCAAGGCCAGCATCAAAATGATGAGGGGCGAGACCACGGTGCGCAAATTGCTCAGCCCGGCATGCCCCAACCAGCGCAAGAGCGTGTCCATCAAGGCCCACTCTGCCAGCCACTCGCCCAGGCCGGCCACGCCGCTTTCCCAGAAAAAATACGCCAGCGCGCCGGTGGTGCCCACCATGAGCACCAGGGGCACCAAGGACAGCGCCATGACGCCGGGGCGTAGGCTGTAAGCCAGGGCGCGCCAAAACGCATCCATGAACAGGCTCAGGCCGCTGGGCATGTCAAGCAAGCGAGGGCCGGTTGGCCCGTTGGCTGTGGCGGTGGGGATGGGCGTCATGTGTGGCAGCTCGTGGCAGCTCTTAGGCTTTGCCCATCAAACGAAGCACGCCCAGCCACTGCTGCGACCAAAACCCACGCCCGTAATCGCGCCCCTGCTCGACTTGGTCGCGCACCCCCGTGGGGTCGTAGCGCAGCTCAAAGTTGGCGGTGCCAAACAGCATGTCCCACCAAGGCAAGAGCACGCCGAAGTTGTGTCCGCCTAGACGAGCCCCCACGCTTGTCACTTCGTGTACGTCGCTGGACGTGCCGCCGCCAGAGTCGGCAGCCCTTCGACCCGTCCAAGTCTGCGCAGGCAGACTCGGAGCCGCGGGACTCAGCCCCTCGGGGGCCTTCGCGCCTTGGGACGGCCCAGCGGCGCTCATCGCCCCCACGCTCGTGACCTGTGTTTCGTGCCCGATGCCTATCGTGTGGTGCAGGCGGTGAAAGCGCGGGCTGACCCACAGGCGCTCGCCGACCGCGCCGAACCACAAGCGCAGGTTCGCGTGTTGCAGGCTTTCTGAGAGCTGCGCAAAGGCCACCAGGGCCACAAACTGCGCTGGGGGCACGCCCACCAACTGGGCCACCACCGCCCAGACCAGGTCGCGGATCAAGTCGTCAATCAGGTGGTTGCGGTTGTCGCTCCACATCGTCATCTGGCGCTGGGCATGGTGCAAAGCGTGGAGCTGCCACCACCAGTGCCATTGGTGCTGGGCGCGGTGCATCCAGTAGTCGATGAAATCAAACAGCAGCAGGTAAATGAAAAAGCTCACCAGCGCGATGTCGGTCACACCGGGCCACACATCGTCCAGGTGCAGCGTGCCCCAGCCCTGCACGCGCCACCAAGAAAACACCTCGTCGGTCAGGGGCGTGAGCGTGAAAAACAGCACCAAGCGCATCACGCCCAAGCGGTGGATGGCGGTGTAGAGCATGTCGGTGCGCACGGTGGCGCGGTCGGTCACTGGCTCGACAGGGCGCCAGCGCTGCAGCGGGCCAATCACGGTGAGCAACACCGCTATTTGCAGCAGGCCCACCAGCAGCCAGCCGGTGGCGTCAAACGCATCTTCCATCAGCTGACCCAGCCCCATGGCGAAGGTCAAAGGCCCCACCACGTGCTCAAACAGCGCTTGCTGCGCAGATGCAAAAAGATTGACCAGCCATTCCATAGCGGCAGTTTAGCGGGCGGCGGCGTTCGGGGTGCGGGGGTGCTTGGCAATCCATGCGGCGTACTGGGGGTGTTCACGCAAGGTGGCAAAGCACATGCCGCGCGCTTTGAGGCCAGTGATCAGCGGCTCGAGCACAGCGGGCGCCCACGGGTCTTGGCGCGACCAGATGCCCAGGTGCGCCATGAGGATGTCGCCAGGCCGGATGTCGCGCAGCGCTTTGTCGAGCAGTTGGCGGTTGGGGTGGGTGTCGCTGGACAACTCATCCCCCAAAAAGCCCGCGGGTGCCCAACCCACATGCTGGTAACCGCAAGCTTTGGCCGCCTGAAGCAGGGCCGGCGATGTTTTGCCGCCCGGTGCGCGGTACAGCGGCAAGGGCACGTGGCCCGTGAGGGTCTGCACCCGGTCGGATGCGGCCTGAATTTGCGCGCAGTATTGCTCGGCGCTCAGGGTGAAGGTTTGCCCCGCGCGCGGCCCAGCGCTGGGCTTGACCCGAAACTGCCCCTGCGGCAGGTCGGCGCGCCAGTAGGTGTGGTCCAGGGTGTGCGAGGCAAAGGCGTGGCCCTCGGCAGCGCGCTCACGCCACCAGGGCGCCCAGTGTTGGCCCAGGCTGCCGTCGCCCACTTGGGTGGGCTCATCGGCTGCAAAAAACGTGACTTTGACCGCGTGGCGCTTGAGCACCTGGGCAATCAGCGGGGCCACTGCCATGTGGCCGGTATCGAAGGTAAGGTAGACCGGCTGACGACAAGCTTGAGATTCAAACTGGGCTTGAGACCACGCCGAACCTAGCGAAGATGCTATAAAAACTGCAGCAAGCGCGCGCAGCGAAGGTTGTTTACAAGCGCGGGGCATGGTCCAAGGTCCAGACGCCGTGGGGCGACTTGCCCACGTTCACCTGGCGGATCACCTTGCGGGTGCTCACGTCAATCACGGTGAGCTTGCGCGCCCAGCGCGAGGCCACCAAAATGGTTTTGCCATCGGCGCTCAGCTCCATGCAGTCTGGGCCGCTGGGCGCAGGAAAGTTGTCCACCACGGTCATGGTTTGGGTGTCAATTTTGCTGATGGTGTTGGCCACGCGGTTGCTCACCAGCACATGGCGCTTGTCGCCCATGGCGCGAAACGCGTGCGCGCCTTTGCCGGTGGGGATGAGTTGGAGTTTGCGCGGCTTGTCGCCACTCACGTCAAACACCTCCACCCCGGTGCCGCCCGTCAAACCCACCAAGATGTGCTTGTCGTCGGCCGTGCCATACACATCAGCAGGCATTTGCCCGGTGGGCGTGCGCCACTTGAGGTTTTGTGTGGCCAGGTCGATGGCCACCAGCTCGTTGCTGTCTTGCATGGTGACAAACACCGTGGTGCTTTTGGTGTCTATCCACAGGTGGCTGGGGGTCTTGCCCGTGGGAATGCGTTTGGCCAAGGTCATGGCACCTTTGTCCCAACGGTACACGTCCACATGGTTGAGGCGGTTGGCCGCGGTGACAAACCACTTCATGTCGGGCGAAAACCGCAGGTGGTAGGGGTCAAGAATGTCGCGCACGGTGCGCTGCACATCACCGGTGCGGGGGTCTAAAAAGGTGAGCGAGTCGCCCACGGCATTGGCCACGATGATGGATTTTTCATCCGGCGTGAGGTAGAGGTGGTGCGGCTCTTTGCCAGTGGGCACACGCTTGATTTCTTGCCAGGTTTGCGGGTCGATCACGCTCACATCAGCGTCTTGCGAGTTCAGCACAAACACCGGACGCAGGCCTGCGGGCGCGGTGCCTGCAGGCACGCTCTGGGCGCTGGCTTGGGCAGGCGCACCTGGCGCTGAGGCAGGGGTCTGCGCATCCGCCTGCACCAGCACGGCACTCAGGCCACACAGCAAGGCAAGGCGGGTGATTCGTTGTAAAACTTGCACAAATGTTCTCTTCAAGGGCAAGTCCCTAGTGTAGCCCTGCCGCAAGTGCTGACAGCAGCACCTACGCAGGTGCCTGAACGCAGCAGCCGCAGCGCGGGTGCCTGAACTCGCCTTCCGCAGCGCGGGGTGGCTCAAGCGCGCAGCAAGGCCAGGTCGTCTGGACTGAGCCAGCGCCATTGCCCCGGGGCCAGGTCGCCCAGGCCCAGGCCGCCCATCTGCGAGCGGTGCAAACCCTCCACCCGGTTGCTGACCGCTGCCACCATGCGCTTGACCTGGTGGTACTTGCCCTCGGTGAGGGTCAGGCGCAGATGCAAGGCGCTGACCGCCTCGCAAGCCGCAGCGCGCACGGGCTTGGGGTCGTCATCAAGCACCACGCCAGACAGCAACTGGCTCACCTGCTTGTCGGTCAGCGGGTGCTTGACCGTCACCTCGTACACCTTGGGCACATGGTGCTTGGGCGAGCTCATGCGGTGGATGAACTGGCCGTCGTCGGTGAGCAGCAGCATGCCGGTGGTGTCTTGGTCGAGCCGGCCCACCGCTTGCACGCCTTGCACCGCCGCTTTTTGCGGCCGCAAACGCAAAGGCGACGGCAGCAAGGTGTAGATGCTGGGGTAGGTCGAGGGTTTTTGCGAGCACTCGGTGCCCGCAGGCTTGTTGAGCAAGATGTAGGCTTTGTCGGCGTAAGGCCAGTCGGTGCCCTGCACCCTGAAGCGCAAACCCTGCGCTTGTAAATCCATAGCAGCATCGTCAACCTGCACAAGGCTTGAGCCCTGATACACCTGCACATGACCTTGCTGTACCAACCCTGCGCAAACGCGCCGGGTACCAAAGCCTTGGGTGTAGAGGATGTCTTGCAGTTGCATAAATCAGGTCGTGTCCGGGGGTTATCCAGGTGGTGTCTAGGCGATGTTCAGCTCTTGGGCGGGGCTTACCAAGGGATGCTGCGGCCCTGGTGGTCCACAAAATAGGCGCCCACATGGCCTTTGTGCGGCGCAGGCAAACCATCGAGCGCGGCCAACAAGCCTTGCGCGGCTGTGCTGGGCAGCAAGCAGTCTGCGGGGTTGACGAAAGGCTGGGTCAGCGGCGAAGCCACCGTACCAGGCTGCATGGCGGCCACCAGCGCCAAAGGCTTGCGACGCGCCAGCTCAATGGCAGCGGACTGCAACACCATGTTGAGCGCTGCTTTGGCCGCGCGGTAGCCATACCAGCCGCCCAAGCGGTTGTCGGCGATGCTGCCCACACGGGCCGAGAGCTTGGCGTAAATCGCCCGCTGCTGGCTGTCGAGCAAGGGCACAAAATGCTTGAGCAGCAAAGCCGGACCGATGGTGTTGACCTCGAATTGCCGCGCGAGTTGCGCCGCGTTCAAAGCGCCCAGGTGTTTTTCGGGGCCGTGGCCGTCGATGGTCAGCGCGCCGGTGGCGTCAATGATGAGCTGAAACGGCGCGCCCTTGGCGCAGTAAGCCGCCGCAGCTTTGATGCTGTCTTCGTCTTCGAGCAACATGCCATCGCGCCGCGACATTTCCACCACTCCCGCGCAGCGCGGGTTGTGCTTGAGCGCATCGACAAAAGCAGCGCCTATCGTTCCGGTGCTGCCCATCACCACAGCCCGGAAGCCTTCGTTCAAACTTTGCATGTCACTCAGCTGCGCCGCGCGACCCAGTAGGTGGCGCCTTGCGGGCCGTAGCGCTCCTCGTGCGGCACATCGTGCGCCACCTCAAACCTGTCGCCCGCTTGCAAGTGCTGGGTGTTGCCAGCCACGGTGAGCCACATCTCGCCTTGGGTGACCACGGCGCGCGCGTCAAAGGGGTGGCTGTGCGTGGCCAGCACCGTCAGGGGGTCCCAGCTGCGGCTGAGGGTTTCTTGGTAACCCAAGGCCTGGGCTTCGCGGGTGAAATCGTCAAGGGTCATGGTGGTGCGGGGTTGGGGGCACAAAAGCGCTTGAAGAAAAGTCTAAACCACCACCGGCTCGGGCTGGAGGAGGATGCCAAAGCGCTCGTACACACTGGTTTGGATGGCTTTGGCCAAGGTCATCACCTCGCCACCGGTGGCGCCACTGGCCGGGTCGCCGTTGAGTGGTCCACGGTTGACCAGCACCAGCGCTTGTTTCTCGTACACGCCGGCTTGGCCGATGCTTTTGCCGCGCCAGCCGCAAGCGTCAATCAGCCAACCGGCCGCAAGTTTGACGGTGCCATCGGCCAAGTGGTAGTGCACCACCTTGGGGTCGCGCGCGATGATGTCGGCGCACTGCTCGGGGGTCACTGTGGGGTTCTTGAAAAAACTCCCTGCATTGCCCACCACCGCCGGGTCGGGCAGCTTGGCGCGGCGGATCTCGCACACCCACTCGAAAATTTGCTGCGCGCTGGGCTGTGTGATGCCGGTGAGTTCTGTTTTTTTCTGCAAATCCAGGTAGCTCAGCTCGGGCTTCCAGGGTTTGGGCAGGCGAAAGCGCACCTGGGTGATCACCGCCCTGCCCGCCAGACCCAGGCCTGCAGGCAGGCCGCTTGTGGCATCGACCGCGCTGGTGTGTTTGAACACCGAGTCGCGGTAGCCAAAGGCGCATTGCGCGGCATTGAGCGTGAAGGTGCGTCCGGTGTGCAGGTCAAAGGCGTCGAGCGATTCAAAACGGTCTTGCAGCTCCACGCCGTAGGCACCGATGTTTTGCACCGGCGAAGCGCCCACCGTGCCAGGGATCAAGGCCATGTTCTCCAGCCCGGGGTAGCCCTGGGCCAAGGTCCAGCGCACCAGCTCGTGCCATGACTCACCCGCTCCAGCCTCAACCACCCAGGCCCGGCTGGTTTCTTCCACCAAGCGCATGCCGGGGATTTCTATTTTGAGCACCAGCGGTTTGACATCGCCCGTGAGCACGATGTTGCTGCCCCCACCCAACACAAAGGTGGGCGCGGCGCGCCAAGCACTGTCAGCGGTGAGCGCCTGCAAATCCTCGGTGCTGCGCACCCGCAACAGCGTCGTGGCGCGGGCCACGATGTGAAAGGTGTTGTGCGGCTGAAGGGGGACGTTGTGCTCGATCTGCATGAACTGGGGCAATGGGTGATGGATGATATTTCAAGATGCCGCAAAATATCGGCATTTGCACATCCAAGGAGCCCAAGATGCCATCGTTCGACACCGTTTGCGAAGCCGACATCGTTGAAGTGAAAAATGCTGTGGACAACAGCGCCAAAGAAATCGCCACCCGCTTCGACTTCAAAGGCACGGCCGCGTCCATCGAGATCAAAGACAAAGACATCACACTCATTGGCGACGCGGATTTTCAAATTGCCCAAATCGAAGACATTTTGCGCAGCAAGCTCACCAAGCGCAGCGTGGACGTGCGTTTTCTCGACATGGGCGACCTGCAAAAAATCGGTGGCGACAAGGTCAAGCGCGTCATCAAGGTGCGCAACGGCATTGAAACCGAGTTGAGTAAAAAAATTCAGCGCCTGATCAAAGACAGCAAACTCAAGGTGCAAGCCGCCATTCAGGGCGACGCGGTGCGCGTCACCGGCGCCAAGCGCGACGACCTGCAAGCTGCCATGGCGCTGCTGCGCAAAGACGTGACCGATGTGCCGCTGAGCTTCAACAACTTTCGCGACTGATCTGCACTTGTGCTACTGAATTGATAGCTGAGCAGCGAGACCCAGCAAGGCTTGGCACTGAAAAGTGCCAGGCTTTATTTTTTGGCACCGATCTTGGATTCTTGCCCAGCAGCCAGGCGCTGGATGTTGAGCTTGTGGCGCCACACCAGCATGGCCGACATGGCGATCAAGGCCCAGCCCATGCCCGCATGCCAGGGCCACACCAGCACGGCGCCCATGGCGTAATACACCGGTGCGAGCACCGCAGCCACCAAAGCCGCCAAGGATGAGTAACGGAAAAACACCGCCACCAACAACCAGGTGAGCGCAGTTGCCAGGCCCAGGCAGGCGTCCACCCCAAAGAGCACGCCCAGTGCGGTGGCCACGCCTTTGCCGCCTTCAAATTTGAAAAACACCGGGTACACATGCCCGGCAAACGCGGCCAAGCCCACCAGGGCCAAGGTGCCCCAGGCCAAGCCAAAGTCGGCACCGTACAGGCGCACCAGCAGCACCGGCACATAGCCCTTGAGGGCGTCGAGCAGCAAGGTCAGCACGGCAGCGGCTTTGTTGCCCGAGCGCAGCACATTGGTGGCACCAGGGTTGTTGGAGCCGTAGGTGCGCGGGTCATTCAGCCCCATGAGGCGGCTGACGATCACGGCAAAAGACAAAGAACCAATGAGGTACGCCGCCAACACAGCCAGCGCGGGATTGAGAAATTGCATGAGGTGCATCTGAAGCCAACAATGGCCATAGTCTAGCGGGGCGCGCACCCAAAAAAAACCGCCCCAAGCTGCTGGCTGGGGCGGTTGTGTGAGCTAGCAGATCAATGCCAGCGGCGACCGCCCCCGTGGTGGCGGTGCGTGTGGCCGTAGCGGTAGCCACCCCAGCTGGCCAGGCCCACACCCAGCACCACCGCCGGATAAATCGGGTCGATGTGAGGCCGGCTCACCACCACCGGTGGCTGGTAAATGGGCGCGTGAACGGGGTACGTGGGTTGGCTGTAAATGGGCTGGCTGTAGATAGGCTGGGGGTAAACAGGCTGCTGATAGACCGCAGGGTTGGCCGGGGCAGCTGCCACCGCAACGCTGGGCAAGCCCACGGCGGCAGGGCCGTTGATGGCGCCGGTGGGCGTGACCTCGACGGGGATGGTGGTGCCCGGGTCTTCGCGCAGGGTGGTGCTGTACTGCTTGCCGGCAAATTCATACACCACGTTGAAAGCCACGGGGCGGTTTTCATAGCTGGTTTGGGTGGTGCAACGCTGCACAGTTTGGGTGCGCACGCTGTGGCCCTCCAAGCGGTCGCCAATGACCGCGCCACCCAGAGCGCCAATGACCGTGGCTGGGGCCCGACCAGCACCGTGGGTGCTGGCACCCAAAGCGCCGCCAGCGATGGCGCCCATGGCGGCACCCAAGCCTGTGCGCGGCTGGGCTACGGCCACCTCTTCGTTGTTGCACACCTGCTGGGGCACAGCCACTTGTTGCATCACCGGCGTGGTGGAAACCACCCGGCCAAGCTCCAGCGCGTGGGCCTGCAGGGTCAGCAAAGCGCTGAGCGCTGCGGTGAAAGACAAGGTTTTGTTCATGGTCGGATCCTTTCGAGATCTCAAGAGGTTCCACACTAACGCGGCACCCCCCTGCGCAGGATGACACAGCCTGCTGGCCAAAACCGCTCCAAAACCCTAGGTGCTGAGCTTGAAGTCAGCCCGCAGGCAAAACCAGGCGTGACAAGCCTCACAGAGCCGGGTCGCGCAGCTCCCAGCGGATGGCGTCGATCTCTTTGAGCAGCTCCTTGCTCAAGGTGGTGCCCCAGACGGCCACGTCGTCTTCGAGTTGCTGCACGGAAGTGACCCCAATGATGGTGCTGGCCACTTGCCACTTGGTGTAGCAAAACGCCAGGGCCAACTGGGTGGGGCTCATGCCGTTGACGCGCGCCAAGTCGTTGTAACGCCGCGCGGCGGCCAAAGCTTCGGGGCGGCCCCAGCGTTGTTGGCGCACGCTCTCATAACGGGCAATGCGCCCATCCATCGGGGCATCGGGGCCGGTGGTGCCCGAGGCATCGTACTTGCCAGTGAGCAAACCAAAGGCCAGGGGCGAGTACGCCAGCAAGGACACGTTCAAGCGGTGCAGGGTTTCGTCCAGCGCGTTTTCCACCGTGCGGTTGAGCAGGCAATAGGCGTTTTGCACCGTGGCCACGCGCGGCAAGCCGTGTTGCTCGGCCAGGCGCACAAACTCATGCACACCATAAGGTGTTTCGTTGGACAAGCCCACCGCGCGGACCTTGCCGGCTTGCACCAGCTTACCCAGCGCTGCGAGTTGCTCGTGCAGGCTGGTGAGCTCGGGGTTGTCTTTTTTCGGGTCGAAATAGGCCATGCCAAACGCGGGCACATGGCGCACTGGCCAATGGATTTGGTAGAGGTCGATCACATCGGTTTGCAGGCGCTTCAAGCTGCCGTGGCAAGCGTCTTCGATGTCGGCAGGCGTCAGGTTGGGGCTGCCGCCGCGCACCCAAGGCATGTTGCGCGAGGGGCCAGCCACTTTGGTGGCAATCACCATCTTGTGACGCGCGCCAGGCCGGGCGGCCAGCCAGTTGCCGATGATGGTCTCGGTCAGGTTGAAGGTCTCGGCCTTGGGCGGCACGGCGTACATCTCGGCGGTGTCGAGAAAGTTCACACCCAGCGCGAGCGAGCGGTCCAAGATGGTGTGGGCCAGTGGCTCG
The DNA here is from genome assembly GCA_002454975.1 of Hylemonella sp. UBA6679. Lineage (GTDB taxonomy): Bacteria > Pseudomonadota > Gammaproteobacteria > Burkholderiales > Burkholderiaceae_C > Hylemonella. Next base: position 2,484 of record DKJZ01000061.1, on the reverse strand, counting down.
TTGACCTGCTCGCCAAAGGTCATGGTGCCCAGGCAAATGGGGGTGACGTGCAGGTCGCTGGTGCCAAGCTGAACGAGGGGCAAGGGTGTGCTCATGGGTGTCCGTTGGTTGAATCGGGGTTGGGGGAATCGGGATGGGGGGTAGGAATCCAAGCTCAAGAGGCGGCGGCTTGGGCTGCACGTGCTTCTTCTTGCAAGCGCAGCACCCGGCGTTGCACCTTGCCGGTGGTGGTCATGGGTAAGGCATCTACAAACTCAATCTCTTTGGGGTACTCGTAAGGGGCGAGTTTGCCTTTGACGTGCAGCTGCAAATCCGCGGTGAGTTTTTCTGCGTCTAACTGGCCGCCAGGCAATGCAAAAACTGGGTTATGCGCTACAAAATCAGGAGCAAGCACCACATAAGCCTTGACCACGGCGCCGCGCTGCGCATCGGGCTTGGGCACCACCGCGGCGTTGGCCACGGCCGCGTGTTTGACCAGGCAGTTCTCAATTTCGCCCGGGCCAATGCGGTAGCCCGCGGCTTTGAACACATCGTCGGCCCGGCCTTGGTACCAGAGGTAACCGTCGGCATCCGCAAACGCCAGGTCGCCGGTGCGGCACCAGTCGCCGGTGTATTTGGCCGCGGTGGATTTGGCGTTGTTCCAGTAGCCCAAAAAGAAAATCGGGTCGGGCGTGCCATGCACATCCAAGCGGTGCACCGCCACATCACCCACCTCGCCAGCCGCGCATTCACGGCCCTGTTCGTCAATCACCGCAACGCGGTGGCCGGGGTAGCCCTTGCCCATGCTGCCCGCGCGTGCTGGCCACAGCCGCGCGCAATTGCCCACGATGTAGTTGATCTCGGTCTGCCCGAACATCTCGTTGACCGTCACGCCCAGCTGCTCTTGGCAGTAGGCAAACACCGCATCGCCCACGGCTTCGCCCGCACTCATGATGGCTTGCAAATTGAACTTGAACTGCTGGCGTGGCGCGGGGTAGGCCTTCATCATGGCCTTGAGCGCGGTGGGGAACAAAAAGGTGTGCGTGACACCGTGGCGCTCGATGAGTTCAAACGCGGTTTGCGGCGAAAAGCGGCCGTTGAACGCCACGATGGGCCGACCGTAATAGAGCGTGGGCAAAAGCGCGTCCATCAAGCCGCCGGTCCAGGCCCAATCGGCAGGCGACCAGAACACGGCGGTGGAGGCCAGAGGTAATTGCGCGTAACCCTTGAGCGCTTTGTGTTTGAACGGGTCAAAGCCAAACCAGTTTTGGCTGGCGGTGAACCCTGTGAGGTTGCCAATCAAAGCGCGGTGCGGAATCAACGCGCCCTTGGGGTTGCCGGTGGTGCCGCTGGTGTAGATGAGCACCGCGGGCTCCTCGGCCAAGGTGTTGACCAGCTCAAAGTGCGTGGGCTGCGAGGCCAGCAGCTGCACCCATGGCAAAGGCTGGCCGCCCTTGCCTGCCGGCTTGGAGGTGGTGTCGACCGGCATGTTGCCCACAGCCACCGTGTGGCGCACGGTGGGGCATTCATGGCGCAGCGTGCGCAAAACATCCAGGCTGTTGTCGTCGGCAATGGCCAGCACGGCTTGGCTGTCTTGCAAGCGGTAGCTCAGCGCCTCTGGCCCAAACAATATCGACAAAGGCATGGCCACCGCGCCCATTTGCAACACGGCCATGTAGGCCACCGCGGTCTCAAAACGCTGCGGCAGCACGATGGCCACGCGGTCGCCGCGTTTGACGCCCAGTTGCACCAGCGCGTGGCTGAGTTGGTTGGCCTGGGCCTGCAGCTCGGCATAGGTGTGTTGTGTGGGCTTGAGCCCCGTGCCGTCTGCGATGACCGCTACTCTTTTGTGAGCATCCTTGGCCTGCGCCCAACGCCGGCTGCACACCTGCGCCATGTTGAAATGCTCGGGCACATGCCAGCTGAAATCACGGTGAATTTGTGCGTAGCGGTCTAGGGGTGCAGCAGCGCGTGCTTTGGGCTGCTTAGCGAGCTTGGCCCGTGGCGATAAAGGGGCGGTTTTCATGGCTTGGGCAGGCCCGGTGGTGGTGGCGCGTGGTCTCATGTCTCTTTTTTGACCGTGTGGGTCGTCGTGACTTCGTATGATCGACAAATGTACCAAGCCCAACGCGCCTCCCAATCCGAGTTTGTTCGTATCCGCCAACTCAACTACCACGTCCGCACCTGGGGCCAGCCCACACCGGGCATCGCCCCCCTGGTGATGGTGCATGGCTGGATGGACGTGGGCGCCTCTTACCAGTTCGTGGTGGACGCGTTTGAAGAGGCTTTCATGCAGGGCCGCTTCATCATCGCGCCCGACTGGCGTGGCTTTGGCCTGAGCGGCTGGGAGAACAACAGCTACCCCGGCCACGACAACTACTGGTTTCCCGACTACATGGCCGATCTGGATTTTCTGATCGACCACACCCTGGCGCGCTACCCGCAAGAAGCAGCGGCGCCAAGCCAGATTGACCTGGTGGGCCACAGCATGGGCGGCAATGTGGT
>DKJZ01000106.1 GCA_002454975.1 Hylemonella sp. UBA6679 | reverse complement strand
GCCCTCGCTGGTCAAGGTTCAGGAGATGGTGCAGCTGGCCCACGACCACGGCAGCCACCAATTCACCTGGCGCACGTTTTCTCCCCACCGCGACGAATTTTTGCTCGAAGTCTTGCTGTCTCGCCAAGAGCTCGACGGGCGCACGGTTTTCATCACCACTTGGCGCGACCTCAGTGGCGAGCGCATCAGTGCTGAACAACGCCTGGCCGAGCAGCAGGAAAAACAGCGCTTGGTAGAAAACGCGCAGTTTTTTGAAGCCATCATCGAGTCATCCGACGACGCCATCATCAGCAAATCGCTCGACGGCATCGTGACGAGTTGGAACCAGGGCGCCCAGCGTATTTTTGGCTACACCCCCGATGAAATGATCGGTCAGCCCATGGCGAAAATTTTCCCGGCTGATCGGCTCCAAGAAGAGCCTTTGATCCTCGAGAAAATTTCTGGTGGTGACAAAGTTGACCATTTTGAAACCGTGCGTTTGCGCAAAGACGGCACGCCCATCCATGTGTCGGTGAGTATTTCTCCAGTACGAAGCGCGCAGGGCAAGGTGGTCATGGCCTCGAAAATTGCGCGCGACATCACGCAGCGCAAGAGCACCGAGGCCTTGATGGAAAACTACCGCCTGGAGCTTGAGAGCCAGGTCAGTTCACGCACCAGAGAGCTGGTGGCGGCGAAAAACATGGCCGAGCTGGCCAACGCCTCAAAGACGACTTTCTTGGCCAACATGAGCCATGAAATTCGCACGCCCATGAACGCGATTTTGGGTCTGGCGCACCTGCTGCAGTTGCAGATCACCGATGTGCGCTACACCGACAAACTCAGCAAGATCACCGCCTCGGCCAAGCACCTGTTGGGCATCCTCAACGACATCCTTGACCTCTCCAAAATTGAGTCTGGGCATTTTCAGCTTGACCAGGCCAACTTCACCGTCGGCGCCTTGACCGATCAGGTGCGCAGCATGATGGCTGAGCGCGCTGAAAGCAAACGCCTGGGCCTGACCTTGGCCCTGAGTGCCGAGCTCAAGACCTTGCCGCTCTTGGGCGACCCCTTGCGCATCGGCCAAGTGTTGATCAATTTTTTAAGCAATGCCATCAAGTTCACAGACCAAGGCACAGTGAACCTGAGCGCGCACATGCTGAGCAAGCATGAGCAAGCCGTGCGCTTGCGCTTTGAGGTGCAAGACCCCGGCATAGGCATGACGCCCGAGCAAATTGCGCGGGTCTTCATTCCTTTTGAGCAAGCCGAGTCTTCCACCACCCGCAAATACGGCGGCACGGGCCTGGGCCTGGCCATTTGCCGTCGCCTGGCCCACCTGATGGGCGGTGATGTGGGCGTGAGCAGCCAGGTGGGGCAGGGCAGCACCTTCTGGCTTGAGCTCGAGGTGCAAATGGGCAACGAGCAGTCGGCCAGCGCGAGCAACGAGCGTACCGGTTTGGTGTCTTCGACAGCGCATGTGCTGCTGGTGGAAGACAACGAGATCAACCAAGAGGTGGCCGCGCAGTTGCTCAGGCACAAGGGCATGACGGTGGAGATTGCCGATAACGGTGAGCAGGCGGTCGAGCGCGTCAAACACACCGCTTACGACCTGATCTTGATGGATATGCAAATGCCCGTGATGGACGGCGTGAGCGCCACCCGCATCATCCGCACCTTGCCGTTGGGCGCGAGTGTGCCCATTTTGGCCATGACCGCCAACGCTTTCGAAGAAGACCGCAAGCGTTGCGCCGAAGCTGGCATGAACGACCACATCACCAAGCCGGTCGACCCTTATTTTCTGTATGCCGCATTGGCACGCTGGTTGCCTGCTGCCTTGCAGCCGGGCGTGGCCAACGACACCCTGACGCCCTCGGACACCGACGCAGCGCCAGCCATCAGCCGCGCTGTGGGTCTGAAGTATTTCGCGGGCGATGAACACAACTACGACCGCATGTTGGCCAAGTTCAGTGAGCTCCATGCCAAAGACGCTGACTTGATCCACACGGCTTGGGACCAAGGCAACGTGGAGGCGGTGGCGCAAATTGCGCACGCGCTCAAAGGCATTGCCGGCAGTTTGGGGGCGAGCCTGCTGTTTGGTTTGGCCGGCCAGGTGGAGGCAGCCTCGCGTGACCCGCAGTGGCATGCCCAGCTCAAAGAGCTGGTGCCAGAGTTACAGCAAGCCATGGCAGCCGTGCTCACGCACATCCACGAACTCAACCCCGCGCCTAAGCCGACAGTGAGCCACAAGGCGCCGGTGTTGCGCGACGACCTCACCCAGCGTTTACGCGATTTGCTTGCCGAAGACGACCCCGAGGCCGAAGAACTTTGGCGCCAACTCAAGCCCTTGCTCAGCGCCGATTGGCAGGCCGCCACCATTGCTGAGTTGGGGCAGTTGGTCGAAGGCTTTGACTTCCCCTCGGCCTTGCGTTTGCTCAACAAGCTGCTGGCCACGCCGCACACCTCAGCAGCTTAGGCGGCTGCTTGATTCGCAGGTGTATGGCTCAGTTGCCCGCGTCTCGTTGGGCCGCCATTCGGCTCGCCAAGTCACTCAAAGCCGCATAAGCCTCAGACATCACCGGGTCTATGTCAGACAAACGCTGGGTTTGGGCCTGCACCAAGGCGGTGTCGCCGCGTGAGGCTGGGCCCGTTAAAGCGCCTTGAGGCCCAAGCCGCAAGATGTTGTCCACGCCCAAGGGCAGCAAATTGCGCAGTTTGAGGATGAGTTCTGGCGGCACCCCGGCTTGCTGCCAAAGTTGCTCTGCGGTGTGTTGCAACACCGGCATGAAGTTGGTGGCCCACACAGCGGCTGCGTGGTAGAGCATTTTGTTGCGAGCTTCAATCTCAAAACACACCGCGCCCAGGCTGTGCATGAGGGCTTGGAGTTGGGGGAGTGCGAGGGTGTCACCCTCCAAGGCGCAAGCGCTACCAGGCAACTGTTGCACGGCCAGGGCAGGGGTGGCAAAGCTCAGCATCACATGCACGCTGGCACAGTGCCAGCCCTTTTGGCGCAATGGCTCGAGCACCTCACTGCCCAAGGCGCCGCTGCAGTGAAACACCAGGGGCGCGGTCTGTGTGGCTTGCAACTTAGCAAGCTCAGCCAAAGCATGGGCGGTGCTTGCAATGCTGCGGTCGGGTACGGCCAGCACCCACAGCTGTGCTGGGGGCAGATCTGCCAAGTGCGCGTAAGGCTTGCCCGCACCGATGAAGTCCACAGCCGCTTGTGCACTGGCGAGCGACTGGGTGAGCACCGCTTGAACCTGGTGCCCATGCTCGCTGAGCATGCGCCCCAAGGTTTGGCCCACACGCCCGCCTCCGACGATGTTGATGCGATAAGCCATGGTTTAAATGATCCCCCAAGCACCCAGGGCGGCACCAGCACCAAGCAACCACAGCAAGTGCAAACGGGTGCGCCACACCAGCAGCGTGGCCACCAAGGTGGTCAGCCACAAAGGCCAATCGGTGGCCGCGTTGTTGTGGGCGGCTGCGAGCAAATAGCCGGTGGCCACCAGCAGCGCAATGACGATGGGTGCCATGCCTTGTTTGAAGGCCCGAACCACCCGCCGGCCACTGTTGGCACGGCCCCAGCGCGCAGCAAAAAAAGTGAGTGTGGCGCTGGGCAGCATGATGCCCAGCATGGAAATGCTCAGCCCCCACAGCGCCCAGCCCAGGCCACCGGCATTCAAGCCCACATTGAAGCCCAGCAAGGCAATGAACAGCACGTTGGGCCCTGGTGCGGCCTGCGCAATGGCGATCGAAGCGTTGAACTGACCCTCGCTGACCCAATGCTGCTGCTCCACCAAAAAGCGGTGCATGTCCGGTGCGGTGGTGATGGCCCCCCCCACGGCCAGCAAAGACAGGGTCAGGTAGTGGTTAAAGAGCGCGAGCCAATCGAGCCAAGCCAGGGTGATGGGGGTGTCTGCCATGGCTCAGCCTCTCAAACGTAAAAAGGTGAGGGTGCAGGCCAGCAGCCCCAGCAGGGGCAGCACCATCACCAAAGGCAAGCGCAGCCATGCCACAGACACAAAGCACAGGGCCGCGAAGAGCGCGCACAAAGGCAAACCCAAGGGGTTTTTGCGCAGGGCGGGCACCATTTTCAAACCCACCGCAGCAATCAAACCCGCAGCCACCGCGCCCATGCCCCGCAAAGCGCCTTGCACCTCAGGCCAATGCGCCACCTGCGCGTACAACAACGCAATGAGGATGAGCACAACCAAGGGCATGGCCAAAATTCCGGCCAGAGCGACCAGGGCACCGCGCCAGCCGAAATAGCGCTCACCAATCATGATGCACAGGTTCACCACATTGGGGCCGGGCATGGTTTGGGCAGCCGCCCAGTCTTCGACAAACTCGTCGAGTGTCATCCATTGGTTTTTGTCCACCAGCTCTCGCTGCACCACGGCCAGCACACCGCCAAAGCCTTGCATGGCCAGCCAGGTGAAAGACCAGAACAGGTCTTTCAAAGAAGTGGGTCTGGCGCGTGCGGTGGGTGGGGCAGGGACATGCAAGCTCATGGGGTGATTATCCCTGTGCGTCTGTTTGCCAACAGGGGCATGCACACATGCAAAGACGCTTTTCCCTATAAAACCTTACACTTACGGGTTACCCCTAAGAGCCGACATGAACGCACCCGTTGACGTTTCTTTCTTTGCGCGCGCCGCCAAACCGCTGACCAGCTACCGCAAGTACTGGGCCTCGCGCTTTGGCACGGCCCCGTTTTTGCCCATGAGCCGCGAAGAAATGAACCAGCTGGGCTGGGACAGCTGCGATGTGATCATCGTCACTGGCGACGCCTACGTGGACCACCCCAGCTTTGGCATGGCCGTCATTGGCCGCATGCTCGAAGCCCAGGGTTTTCGGGTCGGCATCATTGCCCAGCCTGATTGGCAAAGCGCCGAGCCCTTCAAGGCATTGGGCAAGCCCAATTTGTTCTGGGGTGTGACCGCGGGCAACATGGATTCCATGATCAACCGCTACACCGCGGACCGCAAAATTCGCACCGACGACGCCTACACCCCAGGCGATGTGGGCGGTAAGCGCCCCGACCGCGCAGCCATTGTGTACAGCCAGCGCTGCCGCGAGGCTTACAACGATGTGCCCATTGTGTTGGGAGGCATCGAAGGCTCGCTGCGCCGCATTGCGCATTACGACTACTGGTCGGACAAGGTGCGTCGCTCGGTGGTGGTGGACGCCAAATGTGACCTGCTGCTGTACGGCAACGCCGAACGCGCGATTGTCGAGATTGCCCACCGCCTGGCGGCCAAAGAGCCAGTGCTAAGCATCACCGATGTGCGCGGCACGGCCTTTGTGCGCCGCACCGACGACCCCACCGGCCAGGGCTGGTTTGAGATTGACTCGACCACCATCGACAAGCCCGGCCCGGTGGAGTCGCACATCAACCCTTACCTGACCACGGCTGAGCAAGCGCAGGCACAAGGAGCAACTTGCTCGAAAGACGATGCTCCTGATTCTGTAGCGCCATCTTCAAGTGGGGCAAGGGCTAGCGCCTCAAATGATGTGTTGCCGGCCATCGCGCCTTTGACCTTTGTGCCCCACGCCGCCTCCAGCAGCAAAAGCAAACGCCCGCCGCGTGAGCGCACCGTTATTCGCTTGCCCAGCTTCGAGCAGGTCAAGTCGGACCAAATTTTGTACGCGCACGCCAACCGTGTGCTGCACCTCGAGACCAACCCTGGCAACGCCCGCGCCTTGGTGCAAGCCCACGGCGAAGGCGTGACCGCGCGCGATGTGTGGATCAACCCGCCCCCCATCCCGCTGACCACGCCTGAGATGGACCACGTGTTTGGGCTGCCCTATGCGCGCAGCCCGCACCCGGCCTATGCCGACGAGCAGGGCGGACACGACGGCGTGACCAAAATTCCCGCCTGGGAAATGATCCGTTTCTCGGTCAACATCATGCGGGGTTGCTTTGGGGGCTGCACCTTCTGCTCGATCACTGAGCACGAAGGCCGCATCATCCAAAGCCGCTCGGAAGACTCGGTGATTCAAGAGATTGAAGACATCCGCGACAAGGTCAAAGGCTTTACTGGCGTCATCTCTGACCTGGGTGGCCCCACGGCGAACATGTACCGTATCGGGTGTAAAACCCCCGAGATTGAAGCGGCATGCCGCAAGCCCAGCTGTGTGTACCCGGGCATTTGCCCCAACCTCAACACCAGCCACGACCCACTCATCAAGATGTACCGCCGCGCGCGCGGCTTGAAGGGCATCAAGAAAATTTTGATTGGCTCAGGCCTGCGTTACGACCTGGCGGTGCAGTCGCCCGAGTACGTCAAAGAGTTGGTGCAGCACCATGTGGGCGGCTACCTCAAAATCGCGCCGGAGCACACCGAGGGCGGGCCACTGTCGAAAATGATGAAGCCGGGCATCGGCAGCTACGACAAATTCAAACAGATGTTTGACCGCTTCTCCGCCGAGGCGGGCAAGAAGCAGTTTTTGATTCCGTACTTCATCGCAGCCCACCCGGGCACGTCTGACGAAGACATGATGAACCTGGCCTTGTGGCTCAAGAAAAACGGCTTTCGCGCTGACCAGGTGCAGACCTTCTACCCCAGCCCCATGGCCACGGCCACGGCCATGTACCACACATCGCTCAACACCCTCAAGGGCATCCACCGCGATGACCGCAGCGAGAAGGTGGACATCGTGCGCGGTGAAAAACGCCGCCGTTTGCACAAAGCTTTTTTGCGCTACCACGACCCCAACAACTGGCCGCTTTTGCGTGAAACCCTCAAGGGCATGGGCCGTGCCGATTTGATTGGCAACGGCAAGCACCACCTGATTCCGACCTTCCAGCCTTTGACCGATGGTGGTTACACCAGTGCGCGCCGCAAAAACAGCACGCCTGTTGGCAAAGCAGCCGCCGCCCCGCAGCGCGGCAAGTTACTCACCCAGCACACTGGCTTGCCCCCAAGGGTGACGGGCTCGGCCAAGCCTGGCTTGAAGAAAACCTTCAAAAAGCCTTAAGCCGGCAGCGTCATCAGCGGGATGTCTTGGGCCGCAGCTAGCTTGTCGAGCTGGCTGCGGGTTTTTCCCGCCATCCATGCGGCCAAATGCGCCCGGGTGGCTGGCAACAGCATGGTGCGCATGTCGCTCTTAGACAAACCACTGGCCAAGCACAGGCGCTGCGCAAAATGGGGCTCCAAGGCCGCTACCGCCACCCGCCCGTTTTTGCACGCGTACATTTGGTAGCCCGCATGGGCACCGCCCACCGCGCCTTTGGGCGCGGTCAAGCCCCAAGCACGGGGCAGGGCCAACCAGCGTGCTGCCTCGCTCAAGGCCACCGTCAGCTGCACACCTTTGGCAGGTTTGCCTGGGTGCTTGATGAGGCTTTGGGCACGCAGCAGCGCGGCTTGTAACACCGCCTCGCTGGCCATGAGGGCGCCGCCCATGTCTGCCATCAGGCTGGCAGGCAAGTGCAAGCCAGCAACCAGGCCTTGCTCGGCTTGGTAGGTGAGGTCGTGGCCAGCCACTTCAGCCCCTTGGCCCGGGGCACCCACGATTTGAACCAGGCTGATGTGCGGGTGCCTGCAGTACAGCTCGCGCCAGCCCAAGCCCAGTTTGTGCAGGGCAGACGGACGAAACGAAGTCAGCAGCACATCGGTTTGGGCCAGTTGTTTGTGCAAGGCCGCTTGTCCTTGCTCGGTTTTCAGGTCCAGGGTTTTGAGCCGGATGCCTTGCATGAGCGTGTCGTAGGCCTGCGGCTCGTAACTGCGCATGGGGTCGCCACCAGGGGGCTCGAGCTTGGTGCAGGTCGCTCCCATGTCGCGACAGCGCATGAGCGCGGCTGGGCCAGGCAGGTTCAGGCTCAGGCTCAGGACGCGAACACCCTTGAGGGGCTTGGGCGCGCGCGCGGGGCGCTTGCTTAGAGCAAGTGCGGTGCTTTGAAGAGTGGTCATCTTGTGGTTTAAGAAAAAGTGCTTTGTGATGAAATGATGCACCAATTCCGAGTCCACCACGGCCCACCATGCTCAGCCCTCGCTCGCTCGTTTCTTCACCCACGCCACAAGGCCTTGCCGATCATCAAGCGGCGCAGCCCGCGCTCGCAGAGTTGCTCGAGCTCAGCGACCAAGGCACGCTGGTGGTTGACGACACCCTGCGCGCCTTGCACATCAACGCAGCCATGTGTGGCTTGCTGGGTGTCGCCGCCAGCGATGCACTCACACTGGCCGAGCTCGACGCACAACTGGGCCAACGCCTGCCCGCCCACGAGCCCAGGCGCAAACCCTTGCAACGCTTGATTTACCAGCTAGAAAAAGAAGGTGCAGCAGGCTGGACCACCCTGCGATTGGTGCAACCCCAGCTGCACATCATCCAGATCAAAGGGCAACGCATGTCCAACGGCCACATGGCCGTGTTTGGGCGCGATGTGACCCAGGCCGAAGAGTTAGACCGCCGCAGGCATGAGTTCTTGTCCACGGCAGCCCATGAAATCCGCTCCCCATTGGCCAGCGTGTTTGGCTATGCAGAGTTGCTGCTCAAGCGCAGCATGGCGCCGGCCAAGCAAAAAGAGCTTTTGGGCATCATCCACCGCCAGTCCTCGTTGTTGGTGAGCTTGATCAACGAGCTGTTGGACCTCTCGCGCATAGAAGCCAGGCGCGGCCTGGACTTCAACCGTCAGCGCTGCAGCTTGGCCGCTTTGGTCGACCAGTCTTTGGATGGTTGGTTCATGGTGGGCGACCCGCGTACCGTCAAGGTGTTGGCGCGCCACGACGATGTCTCAGCCTGGGTCGATCCCGATAAAACACGGCAGGCCTTGGTGAATCTTTTATCAAATGCCTATAAATATTCACCCCAAGGGGGCGATATAGAGATGGAGACGCTCACCAAATCTCTCAACGATCGCCTGTGGGCCGGGATTTGTGTGCGGGACTTTGGCATGGGGATGACCACAGCGCAGACGGAGCGGATGTTTGAGAAGTTCTACCGCGCCAACCCCTCTGGGCCGATACCCGGCACGGGCTTGGGCATGAGCTTGGTCAAGGAGATCACTGAACTCCAAGACGGCCATGTGCAGGTGGTGAGCAAACCTGGGGTGGGCACCGCCGTGACTTTGTGGTTTCCAGCCCGACAAGATGATGCAAAAACGTGAATTGACGATAAAAACCCTATCAATTGATGATCACTTGTCGATAGAAAACAAATAAAATGGATAAAACCATAGCTAACCTGTCAACACACCAAGACTATGCGCAAGATCAAAGCCAACGATGAACTCATGACCACCCGGGAGGCCGGCGAATTGCTGGGTGTGGCGGTCCGTACCGTGCAACTCTGGGTTGAATCCGGCGTGCTGCCAGCCTGGCGCACAGCCGGTGGTCACCGCCGAATTTCTCGCAGCGCCGTCGACAAGCTCATGACCGAGCGCGCGGCGGTGTTCCACGACAAATCCCCCCAGTCGTCTGAAGAGTCCAACGCAGCCTTGCGGTTGTTGTTGGTCGAAGACGATGCCGACCTGATGCAGCTCTTTAGCTTGATGGTGGACGGCTGGAAATTCCCAGTGGAACTCATCACCGCCGAAAATGGTTTTGAGGGTTTGGTCAAAATCGGCCAGGTGCAGCCCGACATGGTCATCACCGACCTGAACATGCCTGGCATGGACGGTTTTCAGCTGGTGCGCGCTTTGCGCAAGCCCGACGCCAACATGCCCAAACTCGTGGTGGTCACGGCCATGAGCCCTGGTGACATTGCCGACCGTGGCGGTTTGCCACCCGATGTGGAGGTGTTCCACAAGCCCGTGCCCTTCGACAAAATCGAGGCCTTGGCCAGCATGTTGCGCAGCGGTGACCGAATCACGCACTAGCCCTGTTCCAAGCGATCCCAGACAACAAAAAACCCCGCATGCGGGGTTTTTTGTTGGCCCATCAACAGCACAGGCCTGAGAAATTAGCTTGACGCTTGAGAATCAAGCCACCAAGGTCAGCGCCATAGCGGACTCATCGACTGGCACATACAAACGTGCCAGGGTGCCTTGCCCAGGTTCGCTGACCAGCTCGGCGCGGCCATTGTGGAGCTCGGCAATTTCTTTCACCAAGCTCAGACCCAGACCGGTGCCAGGAATGTTGCCCGACGCATCTGCCCTGTAAAAGCGCTCAAAGGCGCGGCTGACCTGGTCGGGCTTCATACCAATCCCGTGGTCTTGCACTTCCAGCACGGCAAAGCGTTTGTCGCCATCGGCCTGCAGACGCGCTGTGAGGCTGACCTCGCCACCCTGCGGCGAGTATTTGAACGCGTTGCTCAACAAATTGCTCAGGGCCAGTTGCATTTTTTCAGGGTCAATCAGCACCTGCACCTCAGGCACGTCGAGCAGGGTGACCTGCCGGTCTTGCTCGGCACGCATCAAGCCTTTGACGCTGTTGTGCACCAGCTCTTGGAGTGAGTGCGCAGAAATGTCCAGGTCCAGGCCGCGGCGCGATTCAATGCGCGCCAAGTCCAGCAACTCGTTGATCATTTTCACCAGCAAACCTGATTGGCGGTGGATGGTCTCGAGCATGTCGGCTTGCCGGTCTTCTTTGAACTTGCGGCGCAGCAGCAGCTCGGTAAAGCCAAAAATACTGACCATGGGCGTGCGCAGCTCGTGCGCGGCAGAGGCCAGAAACTCACTTTTCATGCGGTCGACTTCATCCTCATGGGTGATGTCCCTGAAGTACAAAATGGTCTCGCCACGGCCCACCAGGCTGCGGCGTAATTCAGCGCGCAACACGCGGTGTTGGGGGCGTGCGAGCTGCACACGCGACTGGCTCGGGTCGCCACCCTCGGCCCATTGGGCAATCAGGCCCATGGGGTGGTCGTGGTGACACAGACCGCCCAGGGTGGACTCGAAAAGCTCCAGCGTCATGGGCTCGCTGGCCGACATCCAGGCCCGACCCGTCATGCGCTCAAACGCCGGGTTGGCAAACATCAAGCGCTCGCGTTCATCGAACAGCACAAAGCCGTCGGGGCTGAGGCTAAAGATGGTGTCGAGCTGGGCACTGCGCTCAGCAATGGCTTTTTCGGCGCGGATGTGCGCGGTAACGTCAGACACGATGCCCACAAAGTGCGTCAAATCCTGGTTGCCCGACATCACCAGCGACAAGGACACTTTGGCAATGATCTCGCGCGCATCAGACAGCACAAGCGTGATGGTGGCCGAGGTGTTGCGCTGCTCACGGATGGCCGCATTGAGTTCAACAAAGCCGTCGTTACGCGCTTGGTCCAGGGTGAGCTGCTCGAGGTTACGGCCCAGCACCTGGTGCGGCTTCAAGTCAAACACCTGCTGGAAAGCCTCGTTCACAAACACAATGGGCTGGTTGCTCATTTTCGCGTTGATGATGAACACCGCGTTGTGGCTGCTGGCCAGGGCGCGCTCGTACAGCTCGGAGGACTCTTGCGTGGCGCGTTCATCGGTCATGTCGCGCACGATGCAGGCGTAGCTGAGGCGGGCGTTGTCCTTGACCTCACCGAGCGAAATTTGCACTGGAAACAACGTGCCGTCGGCACGCGTGCCAAAAAAATCTTGCCGCACGATGCGCAAAGGCCGGCCGTAGTCGCGGTGCACCTGGCCAAAAAAATCATGCAGCTGTTGGGCGTTGAGGCCCGGAATGCAAGCCTCCACCGTCAGACCTTGAATTTGGCCCTCGTCGCGTCCAAACAAACTGGTGCAGGCCGGGTTGGCGCTCATCACCAAGCCGTCTTTGTTCAAGCCCATGATGGCATCAGGCGCGGTGTTGACGATGGCTTGCACCTGCGAGACCTGCTCAAAAATATCTTGGCTGGCCTGGTTCATGGCCAAAGCCAGTTGACGAGCCTCCAGGCTGTGCGTGGGCAGGTCGATGCGCCGACCAATGTTGCGTGGCAACTCTTGCGCAAACGACGACAAAGCTTCGACCGGCCCCAGCAAGCGCTCAAGAACCCACCGCAAGCACACCAAGGCCAGGCCGATGGCCATGAGCATCACCGCAGCAGGAGCATCGCTTGAGGTGAGCATGCTGAAGACGCCCGCCATGAGCAGCAGCGTGCCCGCTACCGCGCACAAAAGAATGGTTTTAAGGCTGTAGGGGGGCTTGAGTCGTTCCAGCATAGAGGGGCGTTTCAGTTGCTCACCAAGCGGTCCACCGTGTCGAGCAACTCGATGGGGCTGAAGGGCTTAACCAGGTAGGCATCGCACCCGGCGCCGTGACCCCGCTCGACGTCGGTGCGTTGTCCGCGGGCCGTGAGCAAAATCACTTTGGTGCTGTTTTTCAGGTCCGGATCGGCCTTGATTTTTTCGCAGACTTGGTAGCCATCGAGCCCGCCAGGCATCATCACATCGAGCAGCACCACCGAGGGGCGCAGGGTTTGCGTCATGTGCAGGGCGTCCACGCCGTTGTCGGTTTCGTGCAGGTCAAAATCCTCGGACTCCATGGTCATGAGGATGAGTTTGCGAATGTCTGCTTGGTCATCAACGATCAAAGCTTTGCGGTTCATGATCTATCCTTTTTGCGTCGTGACATGAGTTGAGCCAGGTCTTTGGCATAGGCCTCGGCCTGGGCTTTGTCGAGGTCTTTGTTGCCACGCACCGGCGCGCCGGTGGGGAACTCCATGAGAATTTGCACCGTGTCTGCATCCATGGTGTTCAGACGCATGTTGCCGCCATGCAGCGCCACAATGCGTTGTACCAGAGGAAGGCCCAGACGTGGGCTGTCTTTTTTGTCGGTCTCGGCCGTGCTGCTGGCCTTGGGTGGCTCGGTGAAGGGCCGCAGCTTTTGCTGGTTAACGATCTTGAGCCCGGTGGCTCCCCGGTTACGGATGGAGATCAAAATGTGCTGACCCGCAAAGGTGTAACGGATCTCCACATCCAGGCCTAGTGCGGCATCGGTTTGCTTGCGCGAGTAGGTCACCGCGTTGTCTAGGCACTCGTAAAACGCACGCTGCAAAAGCCGCTGGTTGCCGTAGATGGGCGGCAGGGTTTGTTTGGGCTCGGCGATTTTGAAGGTCACGCCTTTTTCCGCCACCCGTGGGCCGAGTTCATCGCACACCGCCTGCACCAAGGGGGGCAGTTCAATGCGGTCGTTGCTGTTGACGATGTCTTCACCAAACACCTGCACCAAATCCATCAGGCGCGAGAGCCGCTGCTTGAGGATTTCTGCTGCCTGGGCCAGCTTGGGCTCGCCCGAGGGCGTGAGGGCTTCGACTTGGCTGAGCAGGTACTGCACGGGTGGGGTGACCTCGGCTTGCAGCAACTCGATGACGTCTTTGAGCTTCATGCCCTGCGCGCTGTAGCCTTCGTCTTCTTCGGGCAGCATCACAAACGCGATGTCCAGGCCGGAGGGGCCCACCATGAAGCGCCCGTGCATGAGGGTGCCGTCCACCATTTGGATGTCGGCGTCGTAGGGCAGTTTGACGCGCCCCAGCGTGGCGTCAGCGATGAGTTTTTTGATCACCGGCTGCTCGTGCATGGCCTCGTTGGGCTTGCCAGGGTGACTCAGCGCAGCCTTGTTGGCAAACGCCACCCGACCGCTCACATTGAAAAGCAGCAAGGGCAGGGGAGAGGCGTCAAACAGCGCGTTGACGGCAGAAACATTGAGATTGGCCATGTTGTGAAAGCCCTTTGTGGGCTTCTTGCAATGTAGCAAAGGGCCTCTTGCCTGAGGGGCAAAGAAGGCTGGTCAATCCCGCGTATTTCGGGGAGAAGCGAGCGAGTTATTCGCCGAAGTTCAGCGGCAGGCCCACGTAGTTTTCTGCCACCGAGCGTGAGCCGGCTTCGCTGTGGATGAGGTAGTCCAGCTCGGCCTCTTGGAGCTTTTGGCCAATCTCGCCATTGTCCGGAAAACGGTGCATGAGGCTGGTGAACCACCAACTGAAACGGCTGGCACGCCAGACCCGGCGCAGGCAGCGCTCGGAGTAATGGTCCACGCCGGTGCGGCTGTGGTCTTTGTAAAACTCGGTGAATGCGCTGCACAGGTATTTGACATCAGAGGCTGCCAAGTTCAAGCCTTTGGCACCGGTGGGCGGCACGATGTGCGCCGCGTCCCCTGCCAAAAACAGGCTGCCAAAACGCATGGGCTCAGTCACAAAACTGCGCAAGGGGGCAATGCTTTTTTCGATCGATGCGCCAGTGACCAAGGTTTGTGCCGCCTGTGGGTCCAGGCGCAAGCGCAACTCGGCCCAAAACGCATCATCGGACCATTGCTCGACCTTGTCGGTCAGCGGCACTTGCAGGTAGTAGCGGCTGCGGGTGTGGCTGCGTTGGCTGCACAAGGCAAAGCCGCGCGGGCTGTTGGCGTAAATCAGTTCGTGGTGCACGGGCGGTGTGTCACTGAGCAAGCCCAGCCAGCCAAAGGGGTAGACCTTCTCAAACTCGGTGATGGATTGTTTGGGCACGCTGGCGCGGCACACGCCGTGAAACCCGTCGCAGCCGGCAATGAAGTCGCAGCTGATGGTGTGTGCGTGGCCGTCTTTCGTGTAGGTGACTTTGGGGCTTGCTGTGTCAAAGTCATGGATAGCCACATCGCTTGCTTCGTACACCGTGGGCAGGCCGGTGGCTTGGCGGGCATCCATGAGGTCGCGTGTGACCTCGGTTTGGCCATAAACCATGACCTGCTTGCCCCCGGTCATGCTGTGCAGGTCGATGCGGTGGCGCTCGCCCTTGAACAGCATGTCAAAGCCCGTGTGCACCAGTCCTTCAGCATGCATGCGTTGGCCCACACCAGCCTCATCGAGCAGGTCCATGGTGACTTGTTCAAGCACGCCGGCACGGATGCGGCCCAAGACGTACTCGGGACTTTGACGCTCCACAATGATGGCGTCCACCCCGGCTTTGTGCAGCAACTGGCCAAGCAGCAGGCCAGAAGGGCCGGCGCCCACAATGCACACCTGGGTGCGGTGCTGGGTTTGAGGGGCGGTGCTTGCGGTGTTCATGAAGTTCTCCTGTACTGGCGCAAGCTTAAAGCCCAGGCTGGTAAGGTGCGTCATGCCCTGCGGCAATTTGTGCGATGATTGGCCCAGCTGCGCGATGATCGCGCAAAACCTATGCAGATCGCCAAATCAGATTTCATCGAAGGCATGGCCAAAGGCATGGCCGTGCTCGAGAGCTTTGACACCGAGCGCCAGCGCCTCAACGCCACGTTGGCAGCGCAGCGCTCGGGTATCACGCGCGCGGCGGCGCGGCGGCATTTGCTCACCCTCACACACCTGGGTTATTTGGAGAGCGATGGCAGCTACTTTTGGCTCTCGCCCAAGGTCTTGCGTTTTTCAGGCACCTACCTGGCCTCGGCGCGTTTGCCCCGGGTGCTGCAACCCAGCCTGAACCGCTTGGCCTTGCAAACCAAGGCCTCGTTTTCTGCTGTGGTGCCCGATGGCCATGAGGTGGTGATTGTGGCGCGCAGTGCCGATGCCAGCGTTCAAGGTGAACGCACCTTGCTGGCGTATGGCCTGCATTTGGGCGCGCGTTTGCCGGCCCACGCCACCTCCACGGGCCGCATGCTGCTGGCCACCCAAACCAAGCGCGCGGTGCAAACCTGGCTCAAAGACCACCCCTTGCCGCGCCTCACGCCGCACACCCTGACCCAGGCCAAAGACCTGCGTGCAGCGGTGGACCTGGCCCGCGCGCAAGATTGGTGCTTGGCCAGTGAAGAGCACGAGCCCGGTGTGATGGCCCTGGCTGTGCCTTTGCGTAACATGCAGGGTCAGGCGGTGGCCGCGCTCAATGTGGTGGTCGGTGTGAGCCGCTGCACCCCCGAGCAACTCCAACGTGACACGCTGCCTTTGTTGTTAGATGCGGCGCGCGAGTTGCGCCCTTTGTTGTAAAGCTGTGATGAACCAACAATTTGACTTTGGGTTCAACGACCCCACCCCCACTCCAACTCCCACTCCCACTCCCACTCCCGACATGGCGCCGAGCACGGCTGTTGCAGACCTCCAAGCCTTGGCCAAGCAGCTTGAAGCGCACCCCGATTACCGGGTTTTGCGCCGACTTGTGCCCACCTTGCATTTTGAGCGCAAGCCTTTGGGCCCCACTCGCCGCGTGTTGATTTTGGACACCGAAACCACGGGCCTGGACCCTGTTAAAGAGCGTGTCATCGAGCTGGCCATGGTGTGTGTGGATGTGTGTACCGTGAGCGGCTTGCCCTGCGGCGAGGTCACGGTGTTTGATCAGTTTGACGACCCAGGCAAACCCATCAGCCCCGAGATTGAGCAACTCACCGGCATCACCAATGCCATGGTGAAAGACCAGCACTTGGACGAAGACCGCATCGCGAGTTTGCTCGCGCAGGCTGACCTGGTGGTGGCGCACAACGCCGGCTTTGATCGGCCCTTTGTGGAGGCGCGGCTGCGTGGCTTTGACGCCTTGCCCTGGGCCTGCTCGTTTGCTGATATTGATTGGAAAGCTGCCGGGCAAAGTTCAGCCAAACTCGAAAATCTCGCCCTCAAGCTGGGTTGGTTTTACGACGCACACCGCGCGGATGCCGACTGCCACGCCTTGCTTACGGTGTTGTGCAGCGAGCCTGAGCCTGGCAAAGGCACGGGCTTGGCGCGTCTGATGGCTGCGGCCACGCAAACCGCCTACCGGTTGCAAGCCACCAACGCCCCGTTTGAAACCAAAGACCTGCTCAAGGCGCGGGGATACCGCTGGAACAACGAGCAGCGGGTGTGGGCCACGCGTTTGAGCGGCCAAGAGGACCTGGAGGCTGAACTGGGCTGGCTCAAAGCCTCGGTTTACAAAGGGCGCAATGCGCGCGTGCAGCTCGAGACACTGCACGCCAACACCTTGTACTCAAGCCGCCCTGGCGAGGTGGAAAGCCGCATGCTGGAGGCTTAATCCCCAGCGGCGCGGCTTAGGCTGCTTCGAGCAACTCGGAGAGCTCGAGCCAGCGCTCTTCGGTGCTTTGCAAATTTGCCAGCACGCCTTGGAGCTTGAGGCTCAAGGTGTTGATTTCATCGAGGGGCAGGTTGCCACCGAGCTGAGCCTCAAGCCCAGCCACCTCGGCTTGCAGTTGTGCCAGAAGACTTTCTTTTTCTGCCAACTCTTTGACCATCTGACGGGTTTTGTTGTCGTTTTTCAGAGGCTTTTTGGGCGCTGTGCTCACCACAGACAGGGCTGCTGGCGTTTCAATGGGCGTTTGGGTTGGTGCTTGCCCAGCCACAGGCTTGTTTGAAGCGCTTGCCATTGCGCCGCCTTCTTTGGCCAGTAACTTGGCCGCTTCGCGTTGGCGCTTGGCCTCATCCAAGAGGTAACGCTGGTAGTCATCGAGGTCGCCGTCAAACGGCGCAATGCCGCCATGCGAGACCAGCCAGAACTCATCGCACACCGCGCGCAGCAAGGCCCGGTCGTGGCTGACCAGCATCACCGTGCCTTCAAACTCATTGAGGGCCATGCCCAGGGCTTCGCGGGTGGCCAAGTCCAGGTGGTTGGTGGGCTCGTCCATCAGCAGCAGGTTGGGGCGTTGCCACACCAGCATGCACAAGACCAAGCGGGCTTTTTCGCCGCCGCTCATGGTACCCACGGCCTGCTTAACCATGTCACCACTGAAGTTGAACGTGCCTAAGAAATTGCGCAGGTCTTGCTCACGGGTGGATTGCCCGCTCAAGCGGCTCTCAGCGCCGAGTTTTTTGGCCAGTGCAATCATGTGCTCCAGCGGGTTGTCGGCGGGCTTGAGCACGTCGAGCTCTTGCTGGGCAAAGTAGCCAATGCTCAGACCCTTGCCTTCGATGATCTCGCCACTGAGCGGCTGCAAATCGCGCGCGATGGTTTTAACCACGGTCGATTTACCCTGGCCGTTGGCGCCCAAAATACCAATGCGCTGTTCACCCAGCACGGACTTGTTCACATCACGCACGATGGTGATGGGCTGGGCTTGCGGGTTGAGTGCCAAAGCCTCCGCTGAGGGCGGGTAACCAAAGCTCACGCCATGCAGCGAGAGCATGGGGTTGGGCAAGTTGGCGGGGGCTGAGAATTCAAAGGTGAACTCGGCATCGGCCAAGATGGGCGCGACTTTTTCCATGCGCTCCAAGGCCTTGACCCGGCTTTGCGCCTGCTTTGCTTTGCTGGCTTTGGCCTTGAAACGGTCGATGAATTTTTGCAGGTGGGCGATCTTGTCTTGCTGCTTGCTGAACGCTGCTTGCTGCTGCTCCATTTGCTCAGCGCGCATCTCTTCGAACTTGCTGTAGTTGCCGCCGTAGCGCACCAGCTTGCCGCCGTCGATGTGCACCGTGACTTGCGTGACCGCGTCCAAAAATTCGCGGTCGTGGCTGATGACGAGCATGGTGCCTTCGTACTTTTTCAGCCAGGCTTCCAGCCACACCAGTGCGTCCAAATCCAAGTGGTTGGTGGGTTCGTCGAGCAACAGCAAATCGCTGGGGCACATGAGTGCGCGCGCCAATTGCAAACGCATGCGCCAGCCGCCTGAAAAGCTGTCCACCGGTTGGTCGAGCTCGTGGGTTTTGAAGCCCAAACCAAGAATAAGTGCCTGCGCACGCGCAGGGGCGTCGTGGGCGCCAGCGTCGTGCAGGGCCATGTAGGCGTTGGCCATGCGCTCGCCGTCGTCGGTCAATTCGGCGGCTTGAACTTCGGCTTGCGCAGCAGCCAAGGTGGTGTCGCCGGCAATCACAAAGTCGGTGGCCGATTCGCTGGTCTCAGGCATGTCCTGCGCCACTTGGGCCATGCGCCACTGCGGGGGCACAAAGAAGTCGCCGCCGTCTTCATGCAGCGTGCCATTGAGCAGGGCAAACAGGGTGGATTTACCCGCGCCGTTGCGACCCACCAAGCCCGCTTTTTCGCCAGGGTTGATGGTCAGGTTGGCGCTGTCGATCAGCACCCGCGCGCCACGGCGCAGCACAAGGTTTTTCAGGGATATCAATTAAGTTCTCAAAGTAGGTCTGCGCGTTCAAGCAACAAGACCTGGTCCTGCCCCGCACTGGTCACAAGCCAGGTCGGCGACATGTGCGGGAAAGCCGCTTCAAAGTGGGCGCGTTCGTTGCCAATTTCCAGCACCAGCACGCCGTGCTCGCTCATGTGTTGCGGCGCTTTTGCCAAAAGCGTGCGGATGAAGTCCATGCCGTCTTCGCCGCCAGCCAAGGCCAACACGGGTTCGGCCTGGTACTCCGCGGGCAGCTCGGTCATGCTGCGTGCATTGACGTAGGGCGGGTTGCACACGATCAGGTCGTACACACCTGCGCCCGTCAAGCCATCGGCTTGCCGCAGGGCGATGCGGTCGCTGAGTTGGTGCTTGTCCACGTTGATGCGCGCTACCGCCAGGGCATCGGCACAGATGTCGATGGCATCAACCACCACCTCGGGGTAGGTCAGCGCGCAGATCACGGCCAAGCTGCCGTTGCCGGTGCACAGGTCCAGCACGCGATGGGTCTGAGGGTGCAGCCAGGCATCGAGGGTGGCGTTGTCGATCAATTCGGCAATGAGCGAGCGCGGCACGATGGCGCGCTCGTCCACATAAAAAGGCACGCCTTGGAGCCACGCTTCTTGGGTGAGGTAAGCAGCAGGCTTGCGGGTGCTGATGCGTGCTTTCAAAAGCGTTGCTACGGCCTGCGACTGGGCGGGGCTCAGGGGCTTGTGTTGCACAGACTCAAGGTCATCGAGCGGGTGACCAATGCGCCACAGAACCAGCCAAACGGCTTCGTCATAGGCATTGGTGGTGCCGTGACCAAACGACACCTTGGCACGCTCCAGGGCTTTTTGCGCCACATGGATGTGGTCCAAAACTGTGGCCTCGGCAGGTGGCGCTTGGTCGTCAGACCAAGCCGCTTGAAAACCAGGTTCGCTCATGCCGCGCCTTTGGCCAGCGCATGGGTGGCGCTGAGGTTTTCCAGCACACGACGGTAGATGTTTTTCAGGGGCTCGATATCAGCCACACGCACATGCTCGTCAATTTTGTGGATGGTCGCGTTGGGAGGACCCAGTTCAATGACTTGCGGGCAAATTTGCGCAATGAAACGCCCATCGCTCGTGCCGCCGGTGGTCGAGAGCTCAGTGCTCAGGCCGGTTTCAGCGCTGATGGCAGCTTGCACCGCGCCCACCAAGGCGCCTGGTGTGGTGAGGAAGGGCAGCCCCCCCACCGTCCAAGCCAGGTCGAAGTCCAGGCCATGCTTGCGCAGAATCTCAGTGAGCCTGGTTTGCAGACTTTGCGGTGTGGACTCGGTCGAAAACCGGAAGTTGAAGTCCACCACCACCGTGCCTGGAATCACATTGCTCGCACCGGTGCCGCCGTGGATGTTGCTCACCTGCCAGGTGGTGGGAGGAAAGAAATCGTTGCCCTGGTCCCACACCACGTCTACCAACTCGGCCAAGGCTGGCGAGAGCAGGTGGATGGGGTTTTTGGCCAGGTGCGGGTAAGCAATGTGGCCTTGCACGCCCTTGACGGTGAGCTTGCCGCTCATGGTGCCGCGCCGGCCGTTTTTGATCATGTCGCCGGTGGCCTGCACCGAGGTGGGCTCACCCACGATGCAGTAATCAAGCACCTCGCCGCGCTCTTGCAGCAAGCGGCACACCACCACGGTGCCGTCGTTGGCCGGGCCTTCCTCGTCGCTGGTGAGCAGCAAGGCCAGGTTCAGCGGCGCATCGGGCTGCTGAACGACAAACTCCTCAAGGGCCACCACAAAGGCAGCCAACGAGGTTTTCATGTCGCTCGCACCCCGGCCGTACAGCTTGCCATCACGGTGGGTGGGGCTGAAGGGGTCGCTTTGCCAATTGGCCACGGGGCCGGTGGGCACCACATCGGTATGACCAGCAAACACCAGAGTTGCTATTTTTTCAATAGCTGAACCCTCAGTATTGGCGTGGCTTAGAGCCTGTTTTTGTGTTGAAGTGCGCTTGGCCCAAAGGTTTTTAACCCGAAAATCAGCCGGCCCGCTCTCGATGGTTTCGCACACAAAGCCCAGGGCTGCGAGCCGCTGCGCGATGATGTCCTGGCAGCCGCCGTCCTCGGGGGTGACCGAAGGGCAAGCAATGAGCTGTTCAGTGAGTTGGAGCGTGGCCGACATGGATCAATCGCGCAGCAAGTCGTTGATGCTGGTTTTGGAGCGGGTTTGTGCGTCCACGCGTTTGACGATGATGGCCGCGTACATGCTGTAAGGCGCGCCGTTGGCCGCTGTTTTTGGCAGGTTGCCGCTGACCACCACCGAACCGCTGGGCACGCGGCCGTAGGTGATTTCGCCGGTGGCGCGGTCAAAAATCGGGGTGCTTTGGCCCAAGAACACGCCCATGCCCAGCACCGAGTTTTCTTCCACAATCACGCCTTCAACCACCTCAGAGCGCGCGCCCACAAAGCAGTTGTCTTCAATGATGGTGGGGTTGGCTTGCAGGGGCTCGAGCACGCCGCCAATGCCCACACCGCCAGACAGGTGCACGTTCTTGCCGATCTGCGCGCAAGAACCCACGGTGGCCCAGGTGTCCACCATGGTGCCCGAATCCACATACGCGCCAATGTTCACGTACGAGGGCATGAGGATGGCGCCCGAGGCGATGTAGCTGCCACGACGCGCCACAGCTGGGGGCACCACGCGCACGCCGCTGGCTTTGAGTTGCTCTTCGCTCAGATGCGCGAACTTGGTTTGCACCTTGTCGTAAAAGCCCAGCTCACCGGCTTTGATGACGGCGTTGTCTTTCAAACGGAAGGACAGCAGCACAGCCTTTTTGATCCACTGGTGCACCGTCCACTGGCCCACACCTTCGCGGGTGGCCACACGCAAGCGACCTTTGTTGAGTTCGGTGATGACGGCTTCGACCGCCTCAGCCACTTCTTTGCTGTGCGATTTTGGGGAGATGTTGGCGCGGTCTTCCCAGGCGGCGTCGATGATGGTTTGGAGTTGTTGGGTCATGGTGAACTTTCGAACAAAGGTTTAGGAATTTTTTCTGACAAATTCAGCGATGCGCTGTGCGGCTTGCAGGCACTCGTCGGTGCCAGCCACCAGGGCCATGCGGATGCGTCCGGCGCCGGGGTTGAAGCCTTGGGCCTCACGCGCCAAGTAGCTGCCGGGCAAAACCGTCACATTGTATTGGGCCAGCAGCTCGCGGGCGAACTCGGTGTCTGAACCGCCACACACCTTGTTCACGCCAGCCCACAGGTAAAAGGCCGCATCGGGCAGGGCCACATCCAAAACCTCAGCAAGCACAGGGGTGACCTGGGAGAACTTTTGGCGATAGAGGTTGCGGTTTTCCACCACATGGGCTTCGTCGTTCCAGGCGGCCACGCTGGCGGCTTGCACCACGGTGCTCATGGCGCTGCCGTGGTAGGTGCGGTAGAGCAAAAAAGGTTTGATGAGCGCGGCGTCGCCCGCTACAAACCCACTGCGCATGCCCGGCACATTGCTGCGTTTGGACAAGCTGGTCAACGCAATGAGGTTTTTGAAGTCGGCCCGGCCCAATTTGGCGGCGGCCTCGAGCCCCCCCAAAGGGGCTTCGTCGCGGAAATAAATCTCGCTGTAGCACTCGTCCGAGGCAATCACAAAGCCGTGACGATCGCTTAAAGCAAACAGCTTGGCCCATTCGTCCAGCGTCATCACCGCGCCGGTGGGGTTGCCTGGCGAACAAACAAACAGCAGCTGGGTTTTGGCCCAGATCGACTCGGGCACCGTGTCCCAATCCACAGCGAAGTTCTTGGCCGGGTTGCTGGGCACAAAGTAAGGCTGGGCGCCGGCCAACAACGCTGCGCCTTCGTAGATTTGGTAGAAGGGGTTGGGGCAAACCACCGTGGCCCCAGCTTGAGAGGGGTCCACCACGGTTTGCACCAAAGAAAACAGCGCTTCGCGCGAGCCGTTGACCGGCAGCACCTGGGTGGCCGCATCAACGTGCAGGCCATAACGGCGTTGGAGCCAGGCCGCACAGGCCGCGCGCAGGCTGGGTTCGCCCCCGGTGGCGGGGTAGGTGGACAGGCCGCTCATGTTGGCCATGAGCGCCTCAGTGATCAGCGCTGGGGTGGGGTGGCGCGGCTCGCCAATGCCCAAGCTGATGGGGCGGTAGGCCGCATTGGGGGTAACGTCAGAAAAAAGTTTTTTCAGCCGCTCAAAGGGGTAGGGCTGAAGGCGGGACAGCAGGGGGTTCATCCCCCGGATTATCCCGCATCAGCTCACTTTTGCTGGGTGGCGCCAGGCTTGTCCTTGCTGGCTGAAGACTCGGGCTTTTGGTCACCCAAGACGGTTTTGAGCGGACAGATGCTGAAAGCGGGGCACTTCTGGCAACCGGCAACGAGGGCAATGGGGCAAACCGTCATGAATTTCTCCTGGTAAGGGTGACCCTGCTTCTGCGTCGCCGGGGGCGATGTGAAGGTCACCTTAGAATTTGCACTCAGTTCAAGGCATCATGCGTCTTCAGTATAGTGAGGACGGTATGCCCAGCCGGGTCTGAAATAATCGGCTTTCGCGCTGGATCAACAAAAACACAGGTTTTACGTGCGTCTTAACTCCATCAAGCTTTCCGGTTTCAAGTCGTTTGCCGAACCCACCAATTTCTTGCTGCCAGGGCAGCTCGTGGGTGTGGTGGGCCCCAACGGCTGCGGCAAATCCAACATCATGGATGCGGTGCGCTGGGTGCTGGGCGAAAGCCGCGCCAGTGAGTTGCGTGGCGAGTCCATGCAAGACGTGATTTTCAATGGCACCACCACCCGCAAGGCAGCCAGCCGCTCCAGCGTGGAGCTGGTGTTTGACAATGCCGACCACCGGGCCGGCGGCCAATGGGGCCAGTACGCCGAAGTTGCCGTCAAACGCGTGCTCACCCGTGACGGCACCAGCAGCTACTTCATCAACAACCAGCCTGTGCGCCGCAGGGATGTGCAAGACGTGTTCTTAGGCACAGGCTTGGGGCCACGGGCCTACGCCATCATTGGCCAGGGCACCATCAGCCGCATCATCGAGAGCAAGCCCGAAGAGTTGCGCTTGTTTTTGGAAGAAGCTGCGGGCGTGTCTAAGTACAAAGAGCGCCGTCGCGAAACCGAAAACCGCCTGAGCGACACCCGCGAAAACTTGACGCGTGTCGAGGACATTTTGCGCGAACTCAACGCCAACCTCGAACGCCTGGAAAAGCAGGCCATCGTGGCGCAAAAGTTCAACGACCTCACTTCTGAAGTCACGCTCAAGCAGCACCAGCTTTGGTGGCTCAAGCGGGCCGATGCCCAGGCCGAGCAAGCGCGCATCCACGCCGAGGGCGAGCGTGCGGTGATTGACCTGGAAGCCCGTGTGGCCGACCTGCGCCATGTGGAGTCTGAGCTCGAAACCATCCGCCAGGCGCATTACGCTGCAGGCGACCATGTCAACCAAGCCCAGGGCAAGTTGTACGAGGCCAGCACCGAGGTTGGCCGCCTGGAGGCTGAAATTCGCTTTGTGGTCGAAGGCCGCCAGCGCGTGCAAGAGCGCTTGGTTCAGCTCAAAGAGCAGCTGGGCCAATGGGCCACCCGCGAAGAAGACGCCAAAGTCGAGCTGGAAAACCTGGCCGAATTGGCAGCCGCTGGCGAAGACAGCACAGAAACACTGGCCGCCCAGCTCGAAGAACAAGCCGCTCGCCTGCCTGACCTGGAAGATGCATTGCGCCAAGCCCAAAGCCGCGCCAACGAGCAACGCGCTTTGGTCACACAGGTGCAGCAGCAAATCCAAGTCTTGGCCGCCGAGCAGCGCAACATCAGCGAGCAATCGCGCAGCCTGAACCAGCGCCGGGACCGCTTAAGCGCCGATCAGCAACAGCTCAACGCGCCCGATGAAGAGCGCCTGACCCAGCTCAGCAACCAATTGGCGCAGGCCCAAGAAGCCTTGGCCATGGCCGAGGCCCGTTTGGCTGAGTTGCAAGACAGCGTGCCCCAGCTCGACGAAGCCCGCCGAGCCGCTCAGGAGCGTGTGAACACCGAGTCTGGTCGCCAAGCGGAGTTTGCCGCGCGCCTCGAAGCCCTCAAGGCCTTACAGGAAAAAGTCAAAACCGACGGCAAGCTGCAGCCTTGGTTGCAGCAGCACGGACTCGATGGCCTGCAAGGCTTGTGGTCGCAGTTGCACATCGAGGCTGGCTGGGAAAACGCCCTGGAAGCCGCCTTGCGCGAGCGACTGGGTGCCTTGGCCATCGGTCGCCTTGAAACCGTGCGTGGTTTTCTCGGCCAAGTTGGGCATGGCGCCCCACCGGCCAAATTGTCTTTTTACACCGCCCCCCAGGCCAGCTCGCCTGAGGCGCCGGGCAATCGCCAGCGCCTTCTGGATTTGGTGCGCGTCAACGATGCTGGCCTCAAGGCTGTGCTGGCTCATTGGCTAGAAGGCTTCTACACCGCATCCAGCCTGGATGATGCGCTCTCAAAACGGGAGCAGCTCGCGTCCGGTGAAACCTGGGTGGTGCCGCAGGGCCACACCGTGACCACGCACAGCGTGAGTTTTTACGCCCCCGATTCAGAGCAAGCTGGCATGCTGGCGCGGGCCCAAGACATCGAAAACCTCGAAAAACAATTGCGCGCCCAGACCTTGATCGGTGAGGAATCCCGCTCGGCCTCGGTACGTGCCGAGTCGGCGTATGCCGATGCCGCGCAGCGCCTGGTGTCGGCCCGGCGTGAAGCCACCGAGGCCCAAACCAGCGCCCACAACCTGCAAGTTGAGGTGCTGCGACTGAGCCAACTCGCCGAGCAAACCCGTGCGCGCAGCGCCCAGCTCAGCGGCGACTTGGCCGAGGTCGATGCCCAACTCGAAGACCTGCAGGCCCGCCAAATGGCCTCCGAGGCGCGCTTTGAAGAGCTCGACATGCAACTCGCCGACAGCCAAGAGCGACACGCCCAGTTGGACGAAAGGGTGTTGGAGGCTGAGCGTCAACTCAATGCCAGCAGAGAGCAGTTGCGCGGGCTGGAGAGAGCCTCGCAAGAAGCCACCTTTGCCTTGCGCTCGCTGGATGCACGCCGCGCCGAGTTGTCGCGCACCATTGAAACTGCCACTGGTCAGGCCCGCACCTTGGCCGACCAAGAGCAGCAAGCGCACGACGAACTCGCTCGCCTGAGCGACGCGGCAGCCCAAGGCGGTTTGCAAGACGCTTTGGCCTTGAAGTTGGAGCGCGAGCAAACCCTGGCGGCCCGCCGCAGCGAGTACGACGACCTCACCACTAAGCTGCGTGCCAGCGACGAGCGCCGCTTGAAATTTGAGCGTGAGCTCGAGCCCTTGCGCCAGCGCATCACCGATTTTCAGCTCAAGGAACAAGCCGCACGTTTGGGTTTTGAGCAGTACGAACAGCTCTTGGCCGATGCCCAAGCTGACTTGCTGGCGGTTGAGGAATCCATCAAGCAAGGCAACGTCAAACTCACCGGTTTGCAGTCGGAAATCGAGCGCATCAACCGTGAAATTGCCGCCCTAGGCGCCGTCAACCTGGCTGCACTCGATGAACTGAGCACCGCGCGCGAACGCAAGCAGTTCTTGGATGCGCAGTCTTTGGATTTGACCGACGCCATGACCACGCTGGAAGACGCGATCCGCAAAATTGACGGCGAAACCCGCGAGCTGCTCTCCGGCACCTTCAAGGTCGTTAACGAGCACTTTGGCCGCATGTTCCCTGAGCTTTTTGGTGGTGGCCAAGCGCGCTTGATCATGACGGGCGATGAAATTTTGGACGCCGGTGTGCAGGTGCTGGCGCAGCCGCCGGGTAAGAAAAACCAGACCATCCATTTGCTCTCGGGTGGCGAAAAAGCCTTGACCGCGATTGCGTTGGTGTTTGCGATTTTCCAGCTCAACCCAGCGCCGTTTTGCTTGCTCGACGAGGTGGACGCGCCGCTGGACGACGCCAACACCGAACGCTACGCCAAGCTGGTGGCCAGCATGAGCAAAGGCACGCAGTTCTTGTTCATCAGCCACAACAAGATCGCCATGGAAATGGCCGAGCAACTCATTGGAGTGACCATGCAAGAGCAGGGCGTCTCGCGCATTGTGGCGGTGGACATGGAATCGGCCGTGCATCTGGCGGAGGTGGCCTGATGGCTGTGAGCAATTTGCAAGTGGGCCTGGCCATTGCTGGCGGCCTGATTTTGGCGGCTGTGGTGGCACACGGGGCCTGGACCTCGCGTAAAAACAAGCCTCGTCAAGCCGAGCCTGAGACCCCACGCACCGAGCCCTCAGCGATTGAGGCCAGCTTTGATGCGGCCAGCACAGAGCCCGACAACGCCTTTGCGGCCCCGGCCATGCTGTTGCCCGTGGTGGACAAATCCGCGCAAATGGATGGCCTCATTGATGTGCTGGCCCCCGTGGCTTTGGACAGCCAGGTCTCGGGGGATGCGGTGTTGGCTGTGATGCCCGCCACGCGTCGGGTGGGCAGCAAACCGCTGTCGGTCGAGGGCATGAACGACAACACCCGCGTTTGGGAAGTGCCCCAGGCCGGCCAGCGTTACAGCGCCTTACAGTTTGGCTTGCAGCTGGCTAACCGATCGGGCGCGCTCAATGAAATTGAGTACTCCGAGTTCATCCACAAAGTGCAAACCTTGTCTGATGCGCTGGGCGGTACACCTGAGTTTCCCGAGATGCTCGACGAGGTGGCGCGTGCCAAAGAGCTGGACCAATTTGCCAGCAACCACGATGCCCAACTGGGCATGCGCCTGCGCGCGCTGTATGCGGCCTGGAGCCCCGGCTACATCCAGCAGCACGCAGCCCGCCATGGTTTTGTGCCTGGCATCATTCCTGGGCGCATGGTCTTGCCTGCCTCCACGCCCGGTTTGCCCCCCATCTTGGTCTTGACCTTTGACACCCAAGCCGCCTTGGCCGAAGACCTGAGCCAAACCGCCATCCGTGATGTGTCTTTGAGCCTGGATGTGGCCCAGGTCAGCCGCCACGAGCACGCGTTTGGTCGCATGCGCGAGGTGGCCTTGTCCTTGGCCAAGACCATGGAAGGCCAAATCACCGACGACCTCGGCGCCCCTTTGAGCGAGCCGGACATGGACCGCATCAACCAGGCGCTCGAAGCGCTGTACGACACCCTTGATGCGCGTGAACTCAGCGCCGGCTCGTCACTGGCGCGTCGTTTGTTTTCCTGAAGGCTGCGATGCACACGCCCGATTTGTTCGGTGCGGCGCCGGTTGCTGACAACGACGCCCCTGACCACGCCCCCGATCACGCCCGCATGCTGGCCTTGCGCCAGACCCTGCACCACCACGCGCACTGCTATTACGTGCTTGATGCGCCTGAAATCCCAGACGCTGAATACGACCGTTTGTTCCAAGCCCTGCAGCGTCTTGAGGACCAGCACCCGCAGTGGCGCAGCCCCGATTCGCCCACCCAGCGCGTGGGCGGCAAGGTGTTGGACCATTTCTCGCCAGCGCGTCACGCGGTGCCCATGCTCAGCATACGCACCGAAACCGACACCGAGGCCAGCGGTGCACAAGCTTTTGACGCGCGCATTCGCAAAGAGTTGGGCTTGGGCGAGGCTGAAGAGGTGGCGTATGTGGCCGAACTTAAGTTCGATGGCCTGGCCATCAACCTGCGCTATGAGGGCGGTGTGCTCGTGCAAGCGGCCACACGCGGTGACGGCGAGGTGGGCGAGGATGTGACGCAAAACATCCGCACCATCGGCCAAATACCTCTCAAGCTCAGCAGCACGCCAGCGCTGCCTGTGCCCGATGTGCTGGAGGTGCGTGGCGAGGTGTACATGCGCCGCGATGATTTTGAAGCCCTCAACGCGCGCCAACGCGCGCGCATTGCTGCGGGCGAAAAAGGCGAGAAAACCTTTGTCAACCCGCGCAATGCCGCCGCCGGTGCGGTGCGCCAGCTCGACCCGGCCATTGCCGCGCAGCGCCCTTTGAGTTTTTTTGCTTACGGCCTGGGCGAGGTCTCGCCCGTGTTGCCGCCTGGCACCGACCTCATAGCCACGCACTTTGCATGGCTGCAGGCCTTCAAAGCCTGGGGCTTGCCGGTGTCCGAGCACGCCGCGGTGGTGCAGGGGGCCAACGCGCTGGTTGCTTTTCACCAGCGCATGGGCGCCGCCCGCGACACCCTGCCTTTTGACATTGATGGGGTGGTCTACAAGGTCAACAGCTTGGCACTGCAAAAGCAGCTGGGCTTTGTCACCCGTGAGCCACGCTGGGCCGTGGCGCACAAATACCCCGCGCAAGAACAACTCACCACCGTGCAAAGCATCGACGTGCAGGTGGGGCGCACCGGCAAACTCACCCCGGTGGCCAAGCTCGCGCCGGTGTTTGTGGGGGGCGTGACGGTGACCAACGCCACCTTGCACAACGAAGACGAGGCGCGTCGCAAAGACGTGCGTGTGGGCGACACCGTGATCGTGCGCCGCGCTGGCGATGTGATTCCTGAGGTGGTGGGTGTGTTGCTGGACAAGCGCACGGGCGAGCCACCTGTTTTCACCCTGCCAACGACTTGCCCCGTGTGCGGCTCCGATGCCGTGCGCGAAGAGGGCGAGGCCGACCACCGCTGCAGTGGTGGTTTGTTTTGCAGCGCGCAGCGCAAGCAAGCCATCCTGCATTTTGCGCACCGACGCGCCGTTGAGGTCGAGGGCTTGGGTGAAAAGCTGGTGGACCAGCTGGTTGACAGTGGTGTCATCAAAACCCTGCCGGACTTGTACCGGCTTGGGTTGACGGCCCTGGCCAATTTAGAGCGCATGGCCGACAAATCAGCGCAGAACATTTTGCAGGCCCTGGAGGCCTCCAAAGCCACCACCTTGGCGCGCTTTGTGTTTGGCCTGGGCATACGCCATGTGGGCGAGGCCACAGCCAAAGAGCTCTCGCGTCACTTTGGCACGCTCGATGCCATCATGGCCGCCAGCGTGGACGAACTGCTTTTGGTGCAAGACGTGGGGCCCGTGGTGGCCGCAAGCATCCACACCTTTTTTGCCCAGCCGCATAACCGCGAGGTGGTCGAGCAGCTGCGGGCTTGCGGTGTGCGCTGGGACGAGTCCACCCCAGGACATGCCGGCCCCAAACCCTTGGCGGGCAAGACCTTTGTCATCACTGGCACGCTGCCCACACTCAGCCGCGATGAGGCCAAAGACAAACTCGAAGCGGCCGGCGCCAAAGTGGCTGGCTCGGTGAGCAAAAAAACCAGCTATGTTTTGGCCGGCACCGAGGCGGGCAGCAAACTCGACAAAGCCCAAGAGCTGGGTGTGCCAGTGATCGACGAGGCGCAAATGCTCCAAATGCTGGAGGCTGACACATGACCGTGCGCGAGATTCTCAAAATGGGTGATGCGCGGCTGCTGCGCGTGGCCCAGCCCGTCACAGCGTTTGACACCGATGATTTGCATCTGCTCATCACCGATCTGCTCGACACCATGCGTGCCGCCGATGGCGCAGGCCTGGCCGCCCCTCAAATTGGGGTCGATCTTCAGGTGGTGATTTTCGGTTCCGGGGAACCCAACCCACGCTACCCGCAGGCGCCGGTGGTGCCGCGCACCGTGCTGATCAACCCTGTGCTCACGCCTGTGCCTGATGCACAGGGCGTGTTGCTGGAAGAAGAGGGCTGGGAGGGCTGCTTGTCGGTGCCCGGTTTGCGCGGTGTGGTGCCGCGCTACCAAAGCCTGCGCTACCAGGGCTTTGACCCCTACGGCGACCCCATCGACCGCACGGTTCATGGCTTTCATGCCCGCGTGGTGCAACACGAGTGTGACCACCTCATGGGCGTGCTCTACCCCATGCGGGTGCGTGATTTCAGCCGCTTTGGCTACACCTCGGTGCTGTTTCCTGGCTTGGACGCGCAGGACGACTGAGGCTCAGGTGGCGGCCAGCACGCCGAGCAGTTCTTTTTCGATGTCGAGCTGTTTGCGGTTGTTTTGCAGCTCGGGGCCATCGACCAAAAACATGTCGTCCACGCGTTCGCCCAAGGTGTTGACCTTGGCGAGTTGCAGGTTGATGTGGTGTTTGGCCAGCACCCGCGCCACGTTGTAGAGTAGGCCAGCTTGGTCGCTGGCAGAGATGCTGAGCAACCAGCGCTGGGCTTTTTCATCGGGCTTGAGGGTCACACGTGGGGTGACAGGAAAGCTCTTCACCCGCCGCGACAAACGACCACGGCTGGGCGCGGGTAACTCTCCACCTTCTTGCACCGCCCGGGCCAACTCAAACTCCACCATGTTGCTGAGCTCTTGGTAGTGCTCGTTGAGGTGGGGCGTGACCACCTGGAAAGTGTCGAGGGCGTAGCCGTTGCGTGCGGTGTGGATGCGCGCATCCAAAATGCTGAAGCCCGCCTGGTCAAAGTAGCCGCAAATGCGGGCAAACAAATCGGGCTGGTCTTTGGTGTAGACCGCGATTTGCAGGCCTTCACCCACCGGCGAGAGGCGGGCTTTGACGACCACTTTGTCGGTACCCACCAGGCGCGAGAGATGGCGTGTGTGCCAGGCAATGTCTTGGGCGTCGTGGCGCATGAAGTAGCTCACATCGAGCGTGTCCCACAGCGGCTTGTGCGCTTCAAAGGGCAGGCTAAAACGCGCAATCAAGACCAGGGCCTCGCGTTTGCGCGCCTCCACCTCGGCATCGGGCGATGGCGCGTGGCCGCCTAGGGTGCGCAGGGTGTAGCGGTACAGGTCTTCAAGCAGCTTGCCTTTCCAGGCGTTCCACACCTTGGGAGAGGTGCCGCGGATGTCGGCCACGGTGAGCAGGTACAGCGCGGTCAGATAGCGCTCGTTGCCCACGCGCTTGGCAAAAGCGTGGATCACATCGGGGTCGCTCAGGTCAGACTTTTGCGCAATCTGGCTCATGCACAGGTGCTCTTTGACCAAAAAGGCTATGAGTTGCGCGTCGTCTTTGGCAATGCCGTGGTCTTTGCAAAAGCGCTTGACCTCGTGTGTGCCCAATTCCGAATGGTCACCCCCGCGGCCCTTGGCAATGTCGTGAAACAGGGCCGCCGCGTACAGCACCCAGGGCTTGTCCCAGCCCGCGGCAAGTTGCGAGCAAAAGGGGTACTCGTGGGCATGCTCAGCCAAGAAAAAGCGACGCACATTGCGCAGCACCATCAGGATGTGCTGGTCTACCGTGTAGACATGAAACAGGTCGTGCTGCATTTGCCCCACGATGCCGCGAAACACCCACAGGTAGCGACCCAACACCGAGGTTTGGTTGAGCAGGCGCATGGCGTGGGTGATGCCATCAGACTCTTGCAGGATGGCCATGAACCTGGCGCGGTTGGCAGGGTCTTTGCGGAAGTCGCCATTCATCAGGCGCCGAGCGTTGTACAGGGCGCGCAGCGTGCGCGCTGAAAAACCTTTGGCACCCTCGGTGGTCTGGAACACATGGAAGGTTTCCAGGATCGCGTGGGGGTGGCGCTGGTACAGGTCGTCGCTGTTGACCTCAATGAGGCCGTTGTTGTCTGAAAAACGCGCATTGATGGGCTTGATGCTCTGGGCGCTGGGGTTCAGGCGTGCCTCGATGTTGAGCAACAAAATCTCGTTGAGCTGCACCACAGCTTTGGCCGCCCAGTAGTAGCGGCGCATGAGGGTTTCGCTGGCGCGTTTGACACCGTTCTCGTAGCCCATGCTTTGCGCCACAGCCGTTTGCAGGTCAAACACCAAACGGTCTTCGCGCCGCTTGGCCATGAGGTGCAAGCGGGTGCGGATGAAATGCAGCGTGGCCTCGTTGCGTTTGAGCTGCGTGACCTCAAAAGGCGTGGCCAAGCCGTGGCGGGCCAGGTCGTTCCAGCTTTTGCCCAGGCCAGCGGCTCGGCTGACCCACAACACCACCTGCAAGTCGCGCAAACCGCCGGGCGACTCTTTGCAATTGGGCTCCAAGGCGTAGGGCGTGTCTTCAAACTTGTTGTGGCGCTGGTTCATCTCCAGCGTTTTGGCCACAAAAAAAGCGCGCGGGTCCATTTGCGCGGTGTACTGCGCCTGAAATTGTGCAAACAAGGGCGCGTTGCCCGTGATCAACCGCGCCTCGAGCAAGGCGGTTTGGATGGTGACGTCTTTGGCCGACTCGCTCAGGCACTCGCTCAGGGTGCGCACGCTTGAGGCAATTTCCAGCCCGGCGTCCCAGCAGCTGGTGATGAAGTTTTCCAGCTGCGGTTTGAGGGCCGCGTCTTGCTCTGGGCTCAAGCCATCGGGCAAGAGCAGCAGCACATCAATGTCTGAGTAAGGAAACAACTCACCGCGCCCAAAGCCCCCCACCGCGGCCAGCGCCAAGGTGTCTGGCAAGCCGCTGAGCTGCCACAGCTCAGTTAGGGCGCTGTCGCTGAGGTGGGAGAGCGCTTGGAGCGCGCGCAGCACGCCACGGGTGGAGTCACCGGCTGCCGCCAAGGGCGCGAGCAGCGCTGCCTTGTCTTGCCGGTATTGCTCGCGCAGGGCTTGGGGCGTGGTCATGGCAGCTGGCTGGGCTCGCTCAGGCGGTGGCCTTGAGGGCCTCGATGGCTTGGGCTGCAAAAGCGGGCAGGGCGGGGTAGCCTTCAGACAGGGTCAGCACCTCAAAGCCATTGCGGGTCACCAGCACCGTGTGCTCCCACTGGGCGGAGAGCGAGTGGTCTTTGGTCACGATGGTCCAGCCGTCGCCCAGCTCTTTGATCTCTTTGCGCCCAGCGTTGATCATGGGCTCGATGGTGAAGGTCATGCCTTCGACCAACTCAGACAGCGTGCCAGGTTTGCCGTAGTGCAGCACCTGGGGCTCGTCGTGGAACACCCGACCAATGCCGTGGCCGCAAAACTCGCGCACCACCGAGAACCCGTTGTCTTCAGCAAATTTTTGGATGGCCCAGCCGATGTCACCGAGCCGCGCCCCTGGCTTGACCTGCAAAATGCCATGCCACATGGCCTCGTAGGTGAACTGGCACAGGCGCTTGGCCGCGATCGAGGTCTCGCCCACCGAGAACATGCGGCTGGTGTCGCCATGCCAGCCGTCTTTGATGACGGTGATGTCGATATTGACGATATCGCCCTTTTTCAGCGCCTTCTCGTTGGGAATGCCGTGGCAGACCTGGTGGTTGATCGAGGTACAAATGGACTTGGGGTAAGGCTTGTAGCCCGAGGGGGCGTAGTTCAGCGGGGCAGGGATCGCACCTTGCACCCCGGTGATGTAGTCGTGGGCCAGCTTGTCGAGCTCGTTGGTGGTGACACCGGGTTTCACAAAGGGCGTGAGGTAGTCCAGCACTTCAGAGGCCAGGCGCCCGGCGGTGCGCATGCCGTCAATCTCTTGGTCGTTTTGCAGAATGGTCATGGTGTGAATTATCCCATCTGCCGCTGTTTCTCGTTCTGCGCATCAGACAGCTGCTGCCTGCGCAAACGGGGCGGATAAAATAGCCAGCTCAGGGGGCGCGGCCCTCTACGACTGAACCAAGCCACCACCGTGACCCTGCACATCTCCTCATTCGAGGGCGCCAGCGCGCTGAGCCCCTTTCGCGTTGCGCAACTCCTGCCCCGCCTGACAGCCATTCACGACAAAATCACGGGCATTGCAGCGCGCTATGTGCACCTGGTGGCCTGCGACAGCGCCCCTGATGTCAGCCTGAGCACCAAGCTCGCAGCCTTGCTGACCTATGGCGAGCCCTACACCGGCCCGCAAGACGGCGCTTTGGTGGTGGTGTTGCCCCGCCTGGGCACGGTTTCGCCCTGGGCTTCGAAGGCCACCGACATTGCCCGCAACTGCGGCTTGCAGGTGCGCCGGGTAGAGCGTTTGGTGGAATACCGCGTCACGCTCAAATCGGGCTTGCTCAGCACCGCGGCTTTGAGCGCCCAACAGTGGGGCCAAGTGGCGGCCTTGCTGCACGACCGCATGACCGAAAGCGCCTTGAGCGACCGCAGCCAAGCGCACGCTTTGTTCACCGAGCTGCAGGCCGAGCCCATGGCGCATGTCGATGTGCTGGGTGGCGGGCGCGCAGCCCTGGAAGCGGCCAACAAAACCTTTGGCTTGGCCCTGGCCGACGATGAAATTGATTACCTGGTCAAAGCCTTTACGGGCTTGGGCCGCAACCCCACCGATGTGGAGTTGATGATGTTTGCGCAGGCCAACTCCGAGCACTGCCGCCACAAAATTTTCAACGCTGATTTCACCATCGACGGTGTGGCCCAGCCCAAGAGCATGTTTGGCATGATCCGCCACACGCACCAGACCAGCCCACAGCACACGGTGGTGGCCTACTCGGACAACGCCTCCATCATGGAGGGGCACACCATTGAGCGCTTCATGGCCAAAATGGCCGCTAACCCCGATGGTGCTTTAGCACCTAGCTATCAAAAAGAGAGTGCGCTCAGCCATGTGCTGATGAAGGTGGAAACCCACAACCACCCCACCGCCATCTCGCCGTTCCCTGGCGCCTCTACCGGCGCCGGCGGTGAAATTCGTGACGAGGGCGCCACCGGCCGCGGCTCCAAGCCCAAAGCGGGCTTGACGGGCTTTACCGTGTCGCGCTTGTTCGACAACAGCTTTGGCAAGCCCGAGCACATCGCCAGCCCGCTGCAAATCATGGTTGAAGGCCCCCTGGGTGGTGCCGCTTTCAACAACGAATTTGGCCGGCCCAACCTCACCGGTTATTTCCGCGAGTACGAGCAGACCATCACCAGCGATGTGGACAGCGTGCGCCGCGGTTACCACAAGCCCATCATGATTGCCGGCGGCTTGGGCGCGATCGACGCTGGCCAAACGCAAAAAATCTTGTTCCCTGCGGGCACCTTGCTCATCCAATTGGGTGGCCCGGGCATGCGCATTGGCATGGGCGGCGGTGCGGCCAGCTCCATGGCCACTGGTGCGAACGCGGCCGAGCTGGACTTTGATTCCGTGCAGCGTGGCAACCCCGAAATTGAGCGCCGCGCGCAAGAGGTCATCAACCATTGCTGGGGCCTGGGTGCTGCCAACCCCATTTTGGCCATCCACGACGTGGGCGCCGGCGGTTTGTCCAACGCCTTCCCCGAGTTGACCAACGACGCCGGCCGTGGCGCCAGGTTTGACCTGCGCGCCGTGCAGCTGGAAGAAAGCGGCTTAGCACCCAAAGAGATTTGGTGCAATGAAAGCCAAGAGCGTTATGTGATGGCGATTGCGCCAGAGTCTCTTGAGCTGTTCAAAGCGTTTTGTGAGCGCGAGCGTTGTCCCTTTGCGGTGATTGGTGTGGCGACTGAGGAGCGTCAACTCGTTGTCGCAAATGACGACGCTCACCTTGACGGAAAAACGCCCGTGCGCAGCGCAGGGCCGTCCCAAGCAAGCACAGCCCACTCGGGGGGCAGCGAACCACACGCAGTTGGGAGCGTGGGGGTCCCGGTCAACATGCCCATGGACGTGCTGCTGGGCAAGCCGCC
>DKJZ01000012.1 GCA_002454975.1 Hylemonella sp. UBA6679 | reverse complement strand
AAGGGCTTGGCCATGTAGTCGTCGGCGCCGTAGTCCAGGCCTTTGACGCGTTCTTCCACGCTGTCAGCCGCGGTCAAAATCAGCACGGGCAAGGTGGAGCCACGAGCGCGCAGTTTTTTGAGGACTTCCAGGCCGTGCAGCTTGGGCAGGCCCAGGTCGAGGATGAGCAAATCGAGCTCGCTGTTGGTCATCAGCGCTGCGTCTGCCTCGGTGCCGGTGGCCACATGGTCCACCGCCGCGCCTGAGTTGCGCAAGGTACGCAACAAGCCATCGGCCAACACCTGGTCGTCTTCGGCAATCAGAATTCGCATCGCTGTCTCCTTGTTGTACCGAGCCTGCGCCGCGCTGGCTCGGGGTGCCGTACCTTGAAAGGCCGGCATGGCGTCATTTTAGGCCGCAGTGCCTGGCGTGTTCTAGCCAGCGCTGTGAGGCTTGCCTGGGGCCCTGGGTCAAGCGCCCGCGTAGGCCTCCAGGCTTCGCGGGATGATCAGCATGCCCATGGCTTGTTTGTTCACGCCGACTTGCTCGGCCAGCTCGACCAACTCGGTCGGGCGCGAGCCGACCAGGGTCCGGTCGTGCGTTGCTGCTTGGCTTGCCCTCCAAGTTCTACAAGCTCATCTACAAGCTCAACGAGCGCACCAGCATGGTGACCACTACCAGTCTGAACTTTTCAGAGTGGGTCAACGTGTTTGGCGAAGCCAAAATGGCCACGGAGTTTCTGGACTGGCTCAATGTTCGATGTAACTGCCACAGTTTGTCTGTCTAATCACCATGCAAAAACTTCTACGTGAGTTGTTAGCGGGTATCCGTCCTGATCTCACGTGAGCGTCATCGAGGTTGGTTTTTTACCAAAGCAGCCTCATAGGTGTGCGCTCTTCTTTCAGCGAACCCGTCCACCATCAACCCGAAGCCGCAACACACAACCAAAGCGATACCCATGCCTTGCAATAACTCACTCTGACTTGCAAACCGCAAACACAAGCCAACAACACCCATGAGTCCCCACATCACCAAATAGGTTTTCCAAGCAGCATTGACCTTGGCGATTCGGGCTATTTCTGCTTTCAGATTTGTTTGTGCCACCTCTGAAGGCTGCTCAAGCGCGTTTTGTAATTGAGCCAGCTGGCTCGGGGTACGTAGGCCCACCACGGCACCCACCGTACCCATCAACAGACCCATAGCGATCAACGGCATGGCGACGCCTCGCATAAAGCCGCCACTGCTATCCACCCAGAGCCAAGCACCAAACACCAACAGCAGCAGGCCCAGAGGCAGGATGAATACAAAGGCTTCGGTTTTTTCGCCAAAAAAATAAGTGGTCATCACTGAGAACAGTTCAGGATGGTTCAAAGTGTTCATTGCCATGTGGGTTTAACCTCGCGGGGGGTGGTGCCTGTCCATCGATGAAAGGCTCGAAAGAAAGAGTTGGGATCTTCAAAACCGAGCAAGAAAGAGATCTCAGCGCCACTCATTTTTGATTGCATCAAGTAATGACGCGCCAATTCAGTTCGCACTTCATCGAGGGTGCGCTGAAAGGTGGTGCCCTCATCCTGCAAACGCCGCTGCAATGTTCGTGAACTCATCCCCATCTTTCGCCCGACCTTGATCATCGAGGCGTCACCAGCGGGCAATGCTTCCAACAGTGCACTGCGCAGCCGATCTTTAACCTGAGCCTGAGCATCTAAATCAGACAAACGTTGACGTAACCCGGGTTCAAAAAACGCCCATAGCGCTGGGTTGGTGGTGAGAAACGGTAGGCGTGCATCTTCTGCACTAAATACCACGCATGGATACGCCCCATGGTTAACAGGTGTGCCAAGAAATGCTTCGTAAAGTGCAGAGGGCTCAAGCACGATGGGGCTTACGACTCGCATGGGAATCACGTGGGTACGGGTTGCCATGCGCGCGAGTTGTATGAAAAAAGCGATTTCGAAGGCAATCAACACCGGCGGTGGCTTTGCATGGGGTTCGATCCAATGCATGGTGAGTTTTGTGCTGCGGTGGGTGTTGTCTACTTCCAGCCGCATTGGGCAGATCAGGCGTTTGTATTTGCCAATACGCCCCAAGGCGCTGGCAAGGTCAGCGCTGCACAGGGCTGAAAACAAGACGGGGTCGAACCAGTCAACTGACATGGCCTGCGCAATCCTCAATGGCACAGGGGGTCCGGGTAATTGGGAGGCCTGATCCTCAATGGCCTGCCAAAGTGCAAAGTACTCTGATGAGCTGAGACTTGCATGGTGACGGACCAACAAATCACCAGGTAGTTTGGCACTGCGTAAAACCAGTTCTGCGTTGACCCCTAAGTCTTTGATCAACAAGCGCCAGCCGGGTTGGACAGCGTAAGTGTGAGCGCCATTTACAAAAGCTTGTCGCGAGATTTCTGTTTCGGACATGTTGCGTTTGGCGAGTGGATAAATGGCTTGTCCCATAGGGTTGTTCGGACGGTCAAAGCTGGTTAATGACCAGTTTAGGTGACGCATCGCGCCAGGCCACTAGCCAAACGCGCCAATTTGAGTCGTTCTCAATTTGGCGCAAATCA
Organism: Hylemonella sp. UBA6679; assembly: GCA_002454975.1. Classification (GTDB taxonomy): domain Bacteria; phylum Pseudomonadota; class Gammaproteobacteria; order Burkholderiales; family Burkholderiaceae_C; genus Hylemonella. Next base: position 9,323 of record DKJZ01000012.1, on the reverse strand, counting down.
CCAGAAATTGGCGCTTATAACCAGTGTGTTTCTGTGTGCCACCGTGCAAAGTTCACACGTTCAAACTTTGGAGTTCGAGATGAAGCTCAACGTGAACGGCAAAGACCATCAGGTGCTGACCGAACCTGAGATGCCACTGCTGTGGGTGCTGCGAGATGAGTTGAAGATGGTGGGTACCAAATATGGTTGTGGTGTGGCCATGTGCGGTGCTTGTACGGTGCATGTCGGAGGCCAAGCTGCACGCTCATGCGTGATACCTGTGGGTTCGGTTAGCGCGCCGGTAACAACGATTGAGGGACTGGGGACGCCTCAAGCCCTCAACGCAGTCCAGGTTGCATGGGTTGAGCACCAAGTGGCGCAATGTGGTTACTGCCAATCAGGTCAGATCATGAGCGCAGCCGCATTACTACAAAGCAATCGGCAACCCAGTGACCGTGATATCGATGCAGCCATGTCGGGCAATCTTTGCCGTTGTGGAACGTACCCTCGCATACGTGCGGCCATTCACGACGCGGCCAAGCGTTTGCAAGGAGCACGTACATGAGCAGCAGCGCAAACAAGCTAGCCGAGAGTTCCCAAGATGCGAAGCCCAAAGTGGGCAAGCTTCGGAAGATGGGACGACGTAGTTTTTTGATGGGCTCTGCCGCTGTTGCAGGTGGCGTGGTGTTTGGTGTTTATAAATTCCACCAACCACTGCCCAATCCTTTGCTTGTAGATTTGCCAGATGGCGCTAGGTCGATAACACCTTATGTGCGCATCGATCAACAAGGCGTGACCGTCATTACCCCGCGTGCCGAAATGGGTCAAGGTGTGCAGTCCACGCTGGCAGCATTGGTGGCCGAAGAGTTGGACCTGTCATGGAATAGCTTACGCATAGAGCATGGGCCACCTGCCTCCGCGTATTTCAATGAAGCTGGCGTGGCTGAAGGTGTCCCTTTTTCGCCCTTAGACCACGGCATGGCCGCCAACATGATGCGCGGCACCATGGGTGTGATGGCCAAATTCCTGGCCATGCAGTTCACTGGTGGCTCATCCAGCATGCCTGATGCTTACGTCAAGCTGCGAGTGGCTGGCGCTATGGCGCGTTGGGCGCTGGTTCAGGCTGCAGCGGATGAATGGAAGGTATCACCCGCGAGCTTGAAGACCCAAGATGGCGAAGTCATTGCACCTGATGGTCGACGACGTGCGTACACAGGTTTGGCTGCTGCGGCAGCTAAGATCAAGCTGCCTGATGCTGTGACACTCAAGCCTAGGGAGCAATGGCAGCTGTTAGGTCGGCCCATACCTCGCTTGGACATGGTGGCTAAGAGCACTGGCACGGCTACTTTCGCCATTGATGTGATCGAACCCGACATGGTGTTTGCCGCTGTGCGAAAAAATCCAGCTTTAGAAGCGCCATTGAAAAGCTTTGATGCTGCGCCAGCCATCGCTATGAATGGTGTTCTGAAGGTGCTTGAAATTCCGGGTGGTGTAGCGGTGATTGCCAGCAACAGTTGGCGTGCCATGCAGGCGGTACGTGCTGTGAAGTGCGAGTGGGCGGCACCCTTGCACGCGACCAGCACCCAGGTGCTCATGGAAAGCATCACCGCCTCTTTCAACGATAAGTTTCAAGACAGCCAGCTACGTAAGGACGGTGATGCAGCCTCGGTACTTAGCAAAACCAATTTTTTCGAAGCTCAATACCATGCCCCTTTTCTGGCACACGCGCCGATGGAGCCGCCCACTGCTGTAGCCCGGTTGCGTAGCGGTCGGTTGGACATTTGGGCGGGCACACAGATGCCCACGCTGGTTCGTGAGCAAGCGGCTAAGTTGGCTGGACTAGACCCAAGTAACGTGCACTTGCATGTCACCGCCATGGGTGGGAGCTTTGGCCGGCGGCTGGAAACCGACTTCATCGATCAAGTGGTACGGTTGGCATTGTCAATGCCCGGAAAGCCTGTCAAGCTGACCTGGAGCCGAGAGGAAGACCTGACGCAAGACGCCTACCGTCCAGCAGCTGTGGCACGTTTGCGCGGTGCTACCGCAGGGGGCAAGGCCACAGCCTTGGACGTGCGGGTGGCTAGTTTGTCCGTACTTGCCTCGCAAGGTGCACGTGCGGGGCTTGCCATGCCCGGTCCAGACAAGCTGATTGCTGATGGCACGTATGAGCAGCCGTATGGGATTGCCAACTACTGCGCCACTGCTTATCGTGCGCCACCCTCGGTGCCCGTGAGTTCCTGGCGTTCGGTGGGCAATTCTTTTAACGGGTTTTTCATGGAGGGTTTTATCGATGAGTTGGCGCAGCAAGCAGGCGCTGATCCATTGACCTTCAGGTTGAGCCTGTTGACACACGAGCCCTCAAAACAAGTATTACAAGCAGCTGCTGATTTGGCGGGTTGGCGCCAGCTCTTGCCCAAGGGGCGTGGCCGCGGCCTGGCTTATCACTTGTCTTTTGGCGTGCCTGTGGCTGAGGTGGTGGAAGTGACGCATACACCTGCGGGTATTCGTATTGAGCGTGTGTGTGTCGTGGCTGATGTGGGTACGGCGCTGGACCCCCGCAACATTGAGGCGCAGCTCCAGGGTGCCGTGATCTTTGGCCTCAGTGCGGCGATGTTTGGTGAGATCACCTTCAAAGATGGTGCCGTGGAGCAGAAGAACTTCCACCAGTTCGATTCGCTGCGTATGCACCAGACACCCCGTATTGAGGTGAAGGTTTTACAAACAGGTGGCCCCATCCGTGGCATTGGCGAACCGGGTGTGCCGCCAGCTGCACCAGCGCTAGCTAACGCCATCTTCGAAGCTACCGGCAAGCGCATCCGAGAGCTGCCATTAAGCAAGCATGTGGCGTTTGTCTGATGAAACGCTTCATCCAATACTTGCTGGCGCTACTGATGGTTGTGGCAACTACGGTAGGCCATGCGCAGATCGGGGGCGAAAAAATCACGACAGATGCAGCTTTGTTTGAGCCAATTGCTCGTGTGCTGACACCCCCTGAATTTTTGGCTGCCTTGCGGCTATGGGCTGACCATGGATTGCCATGCCCAAATTAAGCTTTAAGCGTCGGCACTTGATTGGCGCCTCGTTAGCAGTTTCTGCATGGGCTGCTGGGGCATGGAAAGTTCACGCGAATGAAAATTTCAAGATTCAGAGTCCTGAGCGTTTACGAGTGCTTGATCTGAATTGGCAGGATCGTAGGCGTGATCGTTTTGTGCCGGTGCGTCTTTACCTGCCGGTTTCAGCTAGCCCCAGCTCACCCGTACCGTTGGTGGTGTTTTCTCATGGCATCGGCGGGTCGCGTTTTGGTTATAGCTATTTGGGCAGGGCATGGGCCAATGAGGGTTTTGCCAGTTTGCACCTGCAGCATGTGGGCAGTGACCGGCAGCTTTGGTTGAACGGCAGTCCGATCCAATTGGTAGAACGTCTTCGCGAGGCAGCGCGTGAATCGGAGGTCGTCGCACGAGTGGCAGACCTTCGATTTGCACTCGATCAGGCGCTTGGCGGAGAACTGGGCGCTTTTTTTGACAATGATCGGATCGTGGTGGCTGGTCATTCATATGGTGCTAACACGGCACTGCTGGCGGCTGGTGCTAGGGTTGAGCGGCAGGGCCGGTTGCTTGATCTCAATGAGCCACGTGTCAAAGCAGCTGTGGTCATTTCTGCGCCTCCTTTTTATGGTGAGCCTTCGCCAAGCCACGTGCTCGCATCGGTCCAGGTGCCAAGCCTTCACATCACTGCCACAGATGATGTGATCTTCATTCCTGGCTACTTCAGCGCTTTGACCGACCGTATTGAGATTTACGAAAACGTCGGCAGCGCTAAAAAGCTATTGGCCGTTTTTTCTGGCGGTTCTCACAGCATCTTTACCGACCGTGTAGGAACCGGCGGCTGGGCGCTGAACCCGCGGGTGAAGGAGGCTACGCGTAGCCTAACCTTAGCTTTTTTTAAAAGCGTGCTGCACGCTGATAATTCAAAGCTTCATGAATGGCCGCAAAGACATGGTTCTTTGTTGGCAGATTACAGAGCCTTGGGCTGAGTGGGCCAGTGTGATGCGAATAAGTCGCCTCTTCCAGCACTTCAAGCATTTACCTTGTAAGCCCCCGCATAAGCCTCCAATCCCAGAGATATCACCGTGGCCACATCGACCCCCACATCTTGGCGAAATTCCGCTTCCGTTTGCGCAACGGCTTGCTGAAAAGCCCGCAGCCACGCTAGGCCCTCATCCGTAAAGACAATGCGTTGTGCGCGGGCATCCCTCGGGTCGGGTGTGCGCAGCACCAGCCCCCAGGCTTCGCACTGGTTGACCAGCATGCCCATGGCTTGTTTGCTCATGCCGGCTTGCTCGGCCAGCTCCGTCAGGCGCGAGCCGCCCAGGCCCAGATGGCGCGTGATGTGCACGTGCGCCGCGCTGACCTGCTCGCGCGCGGCCAGGTTGGCCAGGGCCAGGGGCACGTTGTCGTTGTGGGCCATGAGCTCGAGCACGCGCGCGTCAAAGCGCCGCATGGCGTGGCCAAGCCAACGCCCCAGGTGGCTTTGGCGCCAGCGGTCGTCCACAGGGGGAGTGGCGCTGGGTGCGGGGCTGGCGGAAAAAGGCGGGGCAGACATGGTTCAAATGGTAAAGCAAACTGACTAAAAAACCTATTTACAGAAAAGTATGGCTGGCTAAAATACTGTTCAAGTATCCAGCCTGTTTAAAAAAACACTGGATCAACCTAACCCTTCAAGGAGTGCACCATGGACAACCAATTCAAGCCCAACAACGCCGGCGCCAACGCTGCCAATGGCGAAAAAGCCAAGGCCTTGCAAGCCGCGCTGGCACAGATCGAAAAGCAGTTTGGCAAGGGCACCATCATGCGCCTGGGCGAGGGCGAGGTGATTGAAGACATCCAGGTGGTGTCCACCGGCTCGCTGGGCCTGGACATTGCTCTGGGCGTTGGCGGTCTGCCCCGCGGCCGCGTGATTGAAATCTACGGCCCAGAGTCTTCAGGCAAAACCACCCTGACCCTGCAAGTCATCGCTGAGATGCAAAAGCAGGGCGGCACCTGCGCCTTTGTCGATGCTGAGCACGCCCTTGACGTGCAGTACGCCTCCAAGCTGGGTGTGAACTTGCCCGATTTGCTGATTTCTCAGCCCGACACCGGCGAACAAGCCCTGGAAATTGTGGACAGCCTGGTGCGCTCCGGCGCGGTCGACCTGGTGGTGGTGGACTCGGTTGCCGCCCTCACGCCCAAGGCTGAAATTGAAGGCGACATGGGCGACTCGCTGCCCGGCCTGCAAGCCCGTTTGATGAGCCAAGCCCTGCGCAAACTCACAGCCACCATCAAAAAGACCAACTGCACGGTCATCTTCATCAACCAGATCCGCATGAAGATCGGCGTGATGTTCGGCTCGCCCGAAACCACCACGGGCGGCAACGCGCTGAAGTTCTACGCCTCGGTGCGTTTGGACATCCGTCGCACCGGCACCATCAAAAAGGGCGACGAGGCCATTGGCAATGAAACCAAGGTCAAAGTGGTCAAAAACAAGGTCTCGCCCCCGTTCAAAACGGCCGAGTTTGATATTTTGTTTGGCGAAGGCATCAGCCGCCATGGCGAGATCATTGACATGGGCGTGAACGCCAAAATCATCGAAAAATCAGGCGCCTGGTACGCCTACAGCGGCGAAAAAATCGGCCAGGGTCGAGACAACGCCCGTGAGTTTTTGCGCGAAAACCCCGATTTGGCCTTTGAAATTGAAAACAAAGTGCGCGAGTCGCTCGGCATCCCCTTGCTCACAGGTGCTGTTGGCGCCGCTGACGGAGAGTGACCATGACGCTGGCCATGTTGTTTGTGAAGCTCACCGCTTGGGGCGGTGCTCGCCAGTCTGCAGGGCAGGCGCAAGCAGTAAACGCGCGCCATGCACAAACCCAAGCTTGGGCGCCAGGCTCCGACGATGCCTTGAGCTTGCTGCCCAGCCGCGCCGCTTGGCGGCCCAGCGTGCGGGCCGAGCGTTGCCCACCAGCGCTGGCCAAATGCTGGCGCGCTTTCGTGTCGTGGTGTTGAGCTGCCTGCAATGCCATGGGCTTTGAGAACATCTCTCTGAAGGGCCGCGCGCTGCGGCTCTTGGCGGCGCGCGAACACTCCCGCGCTGAGTTGGAGCGCAAGCTCAAGCCCCACGAAGAAGAGCCCGGTAGCCTGCAAACCGCACTCGATGACCTGCAAGCCCGGGGCTTCATCGACGAGCAGCGGGTGTTGGCGTCGGTGATCAACCGGCGCTCTGCCAAACTAGGGGGCGCACGCCTCAAGCAAGAGCTTCAAGCCAAGGGGCTGGATGCCTCAGCCGTGGCCCAAGCCCTGGCGGATTTGGCCCCTGGTGAATTTGAGCGGGCACATGAGGTTTGGCGAAAAAAATACGCCAATCCGGCTCAAACCCCCGCAGAACGTGGCAAGCACGCTCGTTTTTTAATAGCGCGCGGGTTTTCCTCAGAGGTTGTGCGGCGCGTGGTCAACATGCCACACGACGAGCTTTAGGCCAAGCCCAGCATCAATTTCAGGTTTTGCACTGCCGCGCCGCTCGCCCCTTTGCCCAGGTTGTCCAGGCGGGCCACCAGCACCGCGTGGGCAAAGCCGTCTTTGGCCGCGTCGTTGGCAAACACACGAAGCTCGAGCTTGTTGGTGTCGGCCAGGGCCACGGCGTCGAGCTTCAAATCAGACGTCACCGGTTCAACCGTCACCCACTCAGAGCCTGCGTAATGCTTGGCCAAAGCGTCATGCAGGGCTTGCGCGCTGGGCTGGCCGGGCAGTTGGTCCAGGTGCAGGGGGAGTTGCACCAGCATGCCCTGGCGGAAGTTGCCCACAGCGGGCACAAACAAAGGCCGGCGCGTCAGGCCGGTGTAGCGCATGATTTCCGGAATGTGCTTGTGCTTGAGGCCCAGGGCGTAAAGCTCAAAAGGTGCCGCAGTACCGGCCTCGTAAGCCTCGATCATGGGGCGTCCGCCACCGGAGTAGCCGCTGACTGACGGGAGGCACACCGCAAAGTCGGCAGGCAACAGGCCGGCGTCAATCAAAGGGCGCAACAGGGCAATCGCACCGGTGGCGTAGCAGCCGGGGTTGCTCACCCGCCAGGCGTTTTTCACAGTATCTGCCTGTCCGGCCGCCAGTTCTGGAAAACCGTACACCCAATCAGGGTTCGTGCGGTGGGCGGTGGAGGCGTCAATGATGCGCGCGCCGCGCTGGCCGGTTTCGCGGGCTATGGCATCGGCCATGGCCACGGTTTCAAGCGCTGCATCGTCGTGCAGACACAACACCACCACATCGGCAGCGGCCACCAATTCGCGCTTGGCGGCGGGGTCTTTGCGTCGCTCCGGGGCGATGCTCAACAAAGCAATACCGGGCATGCCTTGGAGGCGCTCGCGGATTTGCAGGCCCGTGGTGCCGGCTTCGCCATCAATGAAAATTTTGTGTGTTGCCATGTGCTTAACCGATGGAGAGAAGACTTACAGTTTTGTCAGCTTTTGTGCAGAGCAACATGATACAGTCAGCGGCTTAGCCAGACCCTGCTGCGTCAGCTTGTCTAACACGCAGGATCGTATGTTTCATGTCCTGAGAGAGCCCTCATGAAGATTCACGAGTACCAAGGCAAGGAAATCTTGCGTCAATTTGGTGTGCCGGTACCCCGCGGCATTCCTGCATTCACCGTTCAAGAGGCGGTGGAAGCCGCTCAAAAACTCGGCGGCCCCGTGTGGGTGGTCAAGGCCCAAATCCACGCTGGTGGACGCGGCAAAGGCGGCGGCGTGAAAGTGGCCAAAACGATTGACGACGTCAAGCGCCTGGCCGGTGAGATCTTGGGCATGCAGCTCAAAACCCACCAAACTGGCCCCGAAGGCCAGAAGGTGCGTCGCCTCTACATTGAAGATGGCGCCGACATCAACAAAGAATATTACGTCTCCATCGTCACCGACCGCGCCACGCAAAAGCTCGCGTTCATCGCCTCGAGCGAAGGCGGCATGGACATCGAGGAAGTGGCCCACAGCACGCCCGAGAAAATCGTCACCGAGTTCATCGACCCGCTGACCGGTTTGGGCGACGCACAGGCCAAGAAAATTGCCGACGCCATTGGCATGCCCGCCGATTCCACCGCCCAGGCTGTGGACATTTTCAAGAAGCTCTACCAGTGCTACATGGCCACAGACGCTTCGCTGGTCGAAATCAACCCCCTGAACCGCGACAGCAAAGGCAACGTGATGGCGCTCGACGCCAAGTTCAACTTTGACGCCAACGCGCTGTTCCGCCACCCCGAGATCGTGGCTTACCGCGACTTGGACGAGGAAGACCCGGCCGAGATCGAAGCCTCCAAGTTCGACCTGGCCTACATCAGCCTGGACGGCAACATTGGTTGCTTGGTCAACGGCGCTGGCCTGGCCATGGCCACCATGGACACCATCAAGTTGTTTGGCGCTGAGCCAGCCAACTTCTTGGACGTGGGCGGCGGTGCCACCCCCGAGAAGGTCACCGAAGCCTTCAAGATCATGCTCAAGAACCCCAAGGTCAAGGCCATTTTGGTCAACATCTTCGGCGGCATCATGAAGTGCGACACGATTGCCACCGGTGTGATCACCGCTTGCAAGGCCGTGAACCTCTCGGTGCCATTGGTGGTGCGCATGAAGGGCACCAACGAAGAACTCGGCAAGAAGATGCTGGCCGACAGCGGCCTGCCCATCATCAGCGCCGACACCATGGCCGAAGCGGCCCAAAAAATTGTGGCAGCGGTCAAGTAAGGCGGAGCACGAACATGTCGATCTACATCAATAAAGACACCAAGGTCATCACCCAAGGTATCACCGGCAAGACCGGTCAGTTCCACACCGAAAAGTGCCAGGAATACGCCAACGGCAAAAACTGCTTTGTCGCGGGCGTGAACCCCAAGAAGGCCGGCGAGTCGATCTTCAACATCCCAATTTATTCCAGCGTCAAAGAAGCTGCGTCTGAAACCGGTGCCACGGTTTCGGTCATTTACGTGCCCCCAGCGGGCGCGGCAGCGGCCATCTGGGAAGCTGTCGAGGCGGATCTGGACCTAGCGATTTGCATCACCGAAGGCATCCCCGTGCGCGACATGCTTGAAGTGCGCAACAAAATGCGCGCCAAAGAAGCCGCTGGTGGCAAGAAAACCTTGTTGCTCGGCCCCAACTGCCCCGGTTTGATCACGCCTGACGAGATCAAGATCGGCATCATGCCCGGTCACATCCACCGCAAAGGCCGCATTGGTGTGGTGTCCCGCTCGGGCACGCTGACCTATGAAGCCGTGGCGCAGCTCACCGAAATCGGTCTGGGCCAGTCCAGCGCCGTGGGCATCGGTGGCGACCCGATCAA
>DKJZ01000100.1 GCA_002454975.1 Hylemonella sp. UBA6679 | reverse complement strand
TTTTTCAACGGCCTGCTAAGCTAAACCTTGGCAGAAAAGCATGGCAAACACAAACCCCTCCTTTGTCTGGCGTTTTTTTCGCGCTGGCGGCTTTGACCAAGTTCGCTTGGACACCGCCGATGACCTCTTGCACATCGGTGAGCTCGACCAAAAGCTCTGGGTGGCCCTGTCTTGCCCCATCCGCGGCACGGAGCTTGACGCGCGCACCCTGGCACTGATGGACACCGATAGCGACGGCGTGATCCGCGCGCCCGAACTCATCGCTGCGGTGAAATGGGCTGCCCAGCGGCTGCGGCTGCCTGAGGTCTTGGCGCAAGACCTCGATGGGGTGCCCCTCAACGCCATCAAAGACGATGACACCACTGGCGCGCACATCCTAGCCGTGGCCCGCGGCTTGGTCGAACAAACAGGGGCACCTGCACACGACCAAAATGTCAGCATCAGCGTGGCCATGGCCAGTGCCGCTCAACGCGCCCAGGCCGCCCAGGCTCAGGCCGATTGGGAGGCACGCGGCCAAGCCGTGCAAGTATTGGGCGAGAAAACAGCCGCGGCTTTTGACGCATACCTGGCAGTGAAAGACAAGGTGGAAGACTGGTGGGTGCGCTGCGAGCTTGCCGCCTTTGACGCGCGCGCCACCGATGCCCTCAACCCCAGCAACGCCACACTCGACACCTTGGGTGGCCAGCTGCTCAACCAAGCCCATGAGAGCGTGGCAGCCCTGCCCCTGGCGCGGGTCGCACCCGGTGTAGCTCTGCCCTTGCAGCAGGGCCTGAACCCAGCTTGGGCCAAGGCCATGGGCACCTTACACGATGCGGTGGTCACGCCCTTGTTGGGTGAGCGCTCGCACCTGAGTCGCGCTGACTGGAACACCCTGGTGCAAGCCTGGCAGGCCTACGCTGATTGGCGCAACGACGCGCCTGACCCACAGGCCGTGGGTGACGGCACCCGCGACCTCGAAAAACTGGCGCGCTATGTGCGTGACCTTTTGCCGCTGGCCAACAACTTCGTGTCGTTTCGCGATTTTTATGCGCGCAAAACACCCGCGAGTTTTCAGGTGGGCACGCTCTACCTGGATGGCCGTGCCTGCGAGCTGTGTGTGGCCGTGAACGACGCGGCCAAACACGCCAGCCTGGCCGCGCTCTCACGCATCTACCTGGTGTACGTGGACTGTGTGCGAGGCAGCGAAAAAATAAGCGTGGCCGCAGCCTTCACCGCTGGGGACGCCGACCAACTCATGGTGGGGCGCAACGGTGTGTTTTACGACCGCCAGGGTCGCGACTGGAACGCCACCATCGTCAAACTCGTGGAGCACCCCATCAGCCTACGCCAAGCATTTTGGGCGCCCTACAAACGCCTGGCCCGGCTGGTCAACGAGCAGATCCAAAAAATCACCGCGGACCACGCCAAAGCCAGCGACGCGCGGCTGGCGCACACCGCCACACTCAGCACCAACGCGGTGGCCGCACCAAGCAAAGGTGCACCCGAGCCGGGCAAGCACACACCCGCCTCTGCCCCAGCCAGCGCTGGCCCCACACCTTTTGATGTGGGCAAGTTCGCGGGTATTTTTGCGGCCATCGGGCTGGCCGTGGGGGCTTTGGGCACGGCCTTGGCGTCGGTCGTGACCGGCTTGTTTGCCCTGACCTGGTGGCAAATGCCACTGGCTTTGGCGGGCTTGCTGGTGGCGGTTTCTGGCCCGGCGGTGGTGCTGGCCTGGTTCAAACTGCGCAGCCGCAACCTGGGGCCGATCTTGGATGCCAACGGTTGGGCCATCAACGCCCGCGCACGCATCAACATCCCCTTTGGCACTTCGCTCACGCAGGTGGCGCAACTGCCAGCCAATGCCCAGCGCAGCCTGCACGACCCTTACGCCGAACGCAACACCCCTTGGGCTTGGTATGCGTTGGTTGTGGTGCTTGTAGCCGCTCTGGCCACGGCCTGGTTCATGAAGTTGCTCTCATTTTAAAAGCAACCATCCCCTTCGCTATCCCCTTCACCATCACTCACATCATGTAACGCAAGCCCACCCAGAACAGACGTGGCGCACCAGGGGCATAGAACATGGTGCCCGCGCAGGCGCCGTCATTGCCCGGGTTGCTGCCTGTGCAGCCGCCGTTGGTGTAACCACCGTCGCTGCGAAAAGCAGCTGGCCCCAGCTGCCCAGCGTTCACGTACGTTTGGTTGAAAAGGTTGGTGACGCTGGAGAAGTAGCTCAGCTGGCGGGATGCGGCGTAGTTGGCCGTCCAATTCACCACCGCATAACCAGGCACCCGGCCCGAGCCTTCGGTGGCCACACCTTTGCCGTTGGCCACGCCTGAGACGTGTTGGTTGTTGTCGTTGCCGCGCGCAAAACTCTCGCCCACAGCAATGAGCTGCAGGCCGCTGCGCAACTCTGGGCTGAACTGGTAACTCACCCTGAGCTTGAGCATCTGTTGCGGGATCAAAGGCAAGCGGTCGCCTGGCTTGATGGTGATGTTGCCCGCTGCATCGGCCGTGCTGTTGAAGGGGCTGTTCACGGTTTCGCTTGAGGCAAAGGTGGCATCCAAAACCGTGAAGTTGGCCGCATACGACCAAGCACCGCTCAGGCGTGAGAGGCTCAGCTCCAAGCCCTGGCGCTGGGTTTGCCCGAAGTTCTTGAAGTAACCGGTGGAGGCGCTGTTGGCCACGAACAAGATGTCGTCGCTGTTGGTGGTGCGAAAAGCACTCAGGCTCCAGTTCACGCCAGCTGTGCTGCGACCCCGTGCACCGAGCTCAAAGGTGCGTGACACCACCTGCGCGAGGTAAGGGTCACCTGCCATGGAGTTGGGCAAACGGCACCCGAACTCGGGATCGGCACAGCCCAGCTCAATGGCCGTGGGTGCGCGTGAGCTTTCGCTGTAGCTGGCATAGGGCTTGAACGCTGCGCTGGGCGTGAACGACAGCCCCAGCGACGGGTTGATGCGGTGGTAGCTGTGCGACTCGGTCAAAGACTTGCGCGCCACCGACACACCTTGCACAGCCTGGGTGGTTTGACCGACGCTGGGCAACAGGTGGTCGTTGTTGTCGAGAAACGTGCTGTTCATGCGAGCCGAGGCGCTCCAATGCCAATGACCTTGCGACAAGGTATTGCTGGCAAAGGCGCTGACCGTGCGGCTGCTGGCGCTGAGCTCCACCCGCTGGTCAAACGCATCTTCAGAGGCCTGCGTGCCATTGGCAAAGGCATTCACGGTGGCCAGGCTGCGGTCGGGGTTGAGGTAGCCAAACTGCGACTGTTGGCTGAAGCGGGTCGTGCTGCGGTCCAGAGCGGCGCCCACCACCAGGTTGTTCATGCCTTGGGCCAGCGGTTGCAAAAAGGTGAACTGACCAGACAGACCCGCGTTGCTTTGTGTGGTGCTGCTGGTGTTGTAGAGCGCATTGCATTTTTCGTTCGGTTCTTCGTTGGTACCCGCTTCTTCAAGGCACCTGGCAGATGGAAAGAAACCGGTGCTGCTGTAACGCTGGTTCAGTGCGGTGACACCGGGCTCTCCAACGTTATAGATGTCCTGGTTAAAAGACTCCTCGTTGATGTCGCCATTGACCGTGTGGGTCTGGGTTTGGCGCCAGTACAGGTTACCGCTGAACAAGGTCTGGTCGTTGAGGGCATGGCGCAGGGCCAGGTTCACCAGCTGGCTGCGGTTGTTGACCATGTCGGGTTTGGTGAACACGCTTCTGGCATCGGCGCTGAGCAACTCGCTTTGCTGCAAACCACCGCCGAGCAACTGCGCGTCCGTAGCGGCCAGGGTCAGTTGCACGTCAGTGCCGGCTTGCTTCCAGCCCAGCTTGGAGAACAGCTGGTTGACCGCGCTGGTGGAGGCATCGCGCCAGCTCTTGTCGGTGAAGCGGCTGCCCAAAACATACCAGTTGAAGCCCTGGGCATTGCTGCCGCCCGATTGAAACTCTGCCAAACCACGGTTGTGAGCGCCACCGCTGACCTCCAGGCGGGTGCCTGGGGCACTCAAGCCGTCTTTGGTCTGAATGCTGATGGCACCACCCAGGGTGTTGAGGCCAAACAAAGGGTTGGAGCCTGGAATGAGCGTGAGGCTTTGGATGGCGCCACGCGGGATCACATCCCAATTGACCACATCGCCAAAGGGCTGGTTCATGCGCACGCCATCCACATACACCGACAAGCCTTGGGGCGTGCCCAGCAAAGGCGAGGCTGTGAAGCCACGGTAGCTCACATCGGCCGCAAAAGGGTTGCCCTGGTTGTCGTTGATGTGCACGCTGCCCAGGTTTTGGTTCATCACATCGGCCAGGCTTTGCCCAGGGCTGACCTCCAGCTGCGCGGCGTTGAGGGTTTGCACCGGGCTGGCGATTTCATCCAGCGGCTGCCCCAGGCCAGGCAAGGGTGTGGTGCCCACCACGTCCACGGCTTGAAGGCTGGGCGTTTGAGAAGAAGGCTGCGAAAAAGCTGGGGAAATGACGGCCGACAGACAGGCGAGCACGGCACATGACACAGCCGAGCGGGCTGGCGCTTGCTTGGAGACAAACATGGCGAGAAAAGAAAAAGGCGGATCTGGATCTTGAAGCTTCAATGTAGAAGATCAAGCACGCGCTGCACAGGGAAAATTTCCCGTTGAGGTCAAACGCTGACTAGGGCTAACCCGCCATCAGCACAACATCAAAGCAGAAAATAAAGTGCCAGGGCCAACCAGATGCCCACAATGAAGGCCGCGCCCCACAAGCTGCGCGGCTTGGCCAGCACCGCATCTGCTCGCACGCGGGCATCAGCCAGCACATGCTCGGGCATCAAACGCATGACCCACAACAGGCCCAGAGGCACGATCAGCAGGTCATCGAGGTAACCGAGCACCGGTACAAAATCGGGGATGAGGTCAATGGGGCTGAGCGCATACGCCGCCACCAACATGGCCAGCAGGCGCGCAAAAAAAGGCGCGCGAGGGTCGCGCGCCGCAAAGTAAACGGTCACCACATCGCGCTTGATGCGGCGCGCCCAGGCTTTGGCTTGTTCGAGCAATTACTTTTGAATGGTGGCTAAAAACGCAATGATGCTCTTGATTTCGTTTTCTTTGAACGTTTCTTTCCAAGCGGGCATGCCCATGTCATTGCGGCCATTTTGGATGATCTGCAAAGCGGACTCTTGCCAATTTTCTTTGTAGCGAGATTTCAAGCGGCGCAGGTCACGCTCGCTGATGGGGCTAAAGCCATTGGAGCCGTGGCAATGTGAGCAAGTGTTGTTGAAGGTTGTTTTGCCATAGGCCAAATCGGGTTCGGCTTGTGCCACCGTCCACGACTCTGCCTTGCCGGCGGTTTTGATGAACCCACCCTTGCTTGGCAAGCTCGCTGCTGATGCGCCGGATGCCGCAGCCAAATGTTGGGGCTGAGCACCTGCAACCGTCAAAGCCACTGGCTTGTCCGCAGGAAATCCATACTTGATGGCCAGCGCGGTGATCTCGGGTTTGAGTTCTGCCAGCGCTTTGTCAATGCGAGCTTGCAGCTCGACCTTGGCCTTGGGTACGCCCACGGCCACTTGGCCTTCCAAACCCTCACCGCTGACCGACGTCACCTGCCAGCGGTTTTGCTGGGTTTGAATGTTTTCATAACCCGCCAACGGCCCCCACACCAGGGCCACATCCACCTCACCCTTGTTCAGGGCGGCAAACACCTCGTCGTGCTGGCGGTAGTTGCTGTACTGGAAACCCTCGCGCGAAGCCAGCAAGATGTGTGTGGGTGTGCCAAAAACGACACCCACACGTTTGTTTTTGAGGTCGTTCAGACCTTCGATCTGCGTGCCCTTGGGCGACACCAAGGCATAGCTGAGCTTGAGAAAGCTCTGTGTTTTGTTGACACCGCGGACGCGGTAGTCCGTGTCCGCGGGCAAAGCGAAGTAAGCATCGCAACCGTCTTGCATGATGGTGTTGCGAAAGGCTTTGCGCTGGTTGTAAGTCAACCACCACACGTACTCAACTTGGGATCCCATGCGAGCCGCAACCTTCTCGGCCAGCTCCACGTAGAGACCCTTGTCGGGCCCCTCCATTTTGCTGAAAGGCAAGTTGTCGGGGTCAGCGCACACACGCAAGGTCTCTGCGCTGGCTGCGCCCATCACGGCACCGCTCACGGCCACCGCCAACGCGCTTGTCTTGATAATTTTGCGGATCAACATGGGATTTCCAATTTCAGATGAACTTCAATTCAAAGAGAACACAAACAAAGCACCGCCTTCAGGGCTGGCATCCACCACCTTCTCACCCAGGGCGCCGAGGAACGCAGGGATCGAGAGGGTACGGCCAGACACCACGGCCACGTACTGCTTGCCATCCAAGATGTAGGTCATGGGGGCGGCAGAAATGCCCGAGCCAGTGTTGAACTTCCAGAGGGTCTTGCCGCTCTTGGCATCCAACGCTTTGAACCAGCCTTTCACGTCACCGTGGAAAACCACGCCAGTGGATGTGGAGGTCACACCACCGCTGTAGGGCAGCTCGTCCTTGTTGAACCAAACTTCTTTGCCTTTGACAGGGTCCCAAGCCTTGATACCGCCGAGGTGGTTGCCAGGACCGCGTTTGCCCAAGTCAAAGTTCACACCCAGGTAGAACTGGCCGCGCTTGTACTCTTCCTGCACGCCTTCCATGTCCATGCACAGGTTCATGGTGGGGATGTAGACCAAGTTGTTGTTCGGGTCATAGCTCATGGGCATCCAGTTTTTGCCGCCCAACAAATTGGGGCAAACATCTTTGGCCATGCGCTTCAAACCAGGGCGCTTGCTGTTGCCAGGCGCCTCGATGGGCATGCCGGTTTTCAGGTCGATGCCAGAAGCCCAGTTCACGCCGTCAACATACGGCTTGGCCGAGAGCAGCTTGCCGTTGGCGCGGTCGATCACGTAGAAGAAACCGTTGCGGTTGGCTTGCATGATGACGGGCACTTTTTTGCCGTCAAAAGGCAGGTCCGCAAACACCAGCTCGTTCACACCGTCGTAGTCCCAGGCGTCGTGCGGTGTGAACTGGTAGTGCCACTGGATGTTGCCGGTGTCGGGGTTCAGGGCAATCACAGAAGCCGAGTACAGGTTGCTGAACTTGCCGATGTCAGAGCTGTCGTTGCCACGCACGGCAGCGGTCCAAGGCGATGGGTTGCTCGTACCGTAGTAAACCAGGTTCAACTTGGGATCGTAAGAGCCGATGAACCAGGCCACGGCGCCACCGAGCTTGCCAGAGTCACCCTTCCAGGTGTCGCCATGCTTCTCGCCGGGCTGGGGCACGGTGGAGGTGCGCCAGATTTCTTTGCCGGTGTTTTGGTCGAGCGCGACCAAGGCACCGCGCACGCCGTATTCACCGCCACCGTAGCCGGTGATGATGGTGTTCTTCACCACGGTTGGTGGCGATGTGATGACCGAGCCAGCGGTGTAGTCCACGATCTTGGAGACCCACAGCTCTTTGCCTGTCTTGGCATCCAAAGCGGCCACATGGGCGTCGAGGCGACCCACAAAAATCTTGCCGTCGTTGTAAGCCACGCCACGGTTGTTCACGTCGCAGCAGGCAAATTGGTCAATGCCTTTGGGCACATCAGGAGAGTAACGCCAACGCACCTCACCGGTTTTTGCGTTCACGGCGAACACATTTTTAGGACCAAAAGACGATGTCACATACAGCGTGTCACCAATCAAAATCGGGGTGGATTCCTGCGAACGGTTGCTACCGAGTTGCAAGACCCACTCCATTTTTAATTTATTGACATTGGCAGGCGTAATTTGGCTGGCTTTGGAGAAACGGGTCTGGCCCGTGTCGCCACCGTACGTGTTCCAACTTTGCGCATGCACGCCCAGCGACAAGGCTGCCAAGGCGCCCAACGCTGCTGCTTTGAAAGAGAGCTTCAAGATCCATCTCCTGTTGTTGATAAAGGAAGATGGATTATTGCAACTCACCCTTTGAGCATGTTTAGGAGAAACCCTTAAGAATCAACCATCTGGTTTTTTAATTCTCAAAAAAAGACAGATGGTGAAAAATTTTTATCAGTTTTACAAAGAGGCATCAGGGTTTTCGAGCATCAAGATTCATCGCCATCCATGAAAACCTTTAAAACCAAAAACCGCTAAATAAGAGGTTTTGCTTATTTATATGAAGTCTCCCACCGCTAAGTCAAAGCTATAGCGGTGGAGACTTCGTCAGCGGTTGGCAACTGCATCTCGCAGTCAAGCCACCCAACAAGTGGTACCAAAGCGCACCGGAAATTTAGGAGGAAGCCCGCACGAGTGGTGCAGTAACTTCCCTCGGAAATCACGCCTTAAGAAACTATTTTTATGAAAATGTCGCCTGGGTGAGGCGCTGTTTTTCTAGTGCCAACAACGCGAAGTTGTCGGGCCAATGGCTGCGACTTCTTACAGCGCCGCAGCGTCCAAACGACCCACGCCGCCATACAAATCCAGGCAGCGTTCAAACCAAGTGTGCACCGCATCGTCTGGCGCAAGCAAGACCAGCGAGCTGCTGATGCGCGCCCACTGCAAGGCACCAAAGGCGAGGTAATCGGCGTACGAAGGCTGCTGACCACCGACAAACGGCTGGGCCGTCACGGCTTGCCGCAGCGGCTGCAGGCTCTTGCGAAAACCATCCAAACGCTCTTCGCGCCCAGCCTGAATCTGCTCGATGCTGAGCTTGAAAACGCGCTCGCGCGACTCACGGAAATACGGCTGGTCTTCCGGCACAAGCCCTGTGAACAGGTCTTGCATGATCAAACGCGCCAAGCCAGCGTGCATGGTGGTCTGCACCCAGTTTTGAAAGAACTGCAGCAAGGCGGTCTCGTTCGCGCTTTGGCCGCTGAGTCGCGGCGTGTCGGCAAAGGCCTCGTCCAGGTAGCGAACAATGGCCCAGCTGTCGGTGATCCAACGGTCTTGGTGCACCAGCGTTGGGATGGTGAGTTTCTCGCCTTGGGGGTGCAGGGTAGGCACATCGATGAACCGCAGGTCGCGCACCTCGTAGGCCAGCCCCTTGTGGGCCAAGGCCATGCGCACGCGCCATGAGTTGGGGCTGAAGTGGGTGCCACGGGCATTGACCAGGTCATACAAAATCACGTTTGTCTCCTTTGAAACTTGTCACGGCAAAGCCAAGCAGGCACATCAGCAGCCAAGCGCCCAGCGCCCACTGCAAGGGTCGGTTGATGTCAAAGCCCATGGGGTCGGTCCACAGCACCTTGAGGCAATACAGGCCAAACACGGCCACGCCACGCATGAGCCAACTGCTGGGCAGCAACCAAGTTGTAGGCAGGCGCTGGGCCAGCCAAGCTCCCACCAAGCCACTGAACACGCCAGCGCTGGCGCCCACCACCACGTCGGCAGGCCAATGCGCGCCCACAGCGATGCGTGAACACCCCGCCAAAGCGGCCAGCACAAACAGCCACATGTGTTTGGTGCGACCGCGCGCAGCCAAAGAAAAGTAAACCGCTGCTGCGCCAGCAAACGCGGTCATGGTGTGGCCCGAGGGCATGGCAGCGATGAACAGCGGCTCGCCCACCACGCGAATGCCTTCCGTCCCCAAAGCCTCCAAGGGCCTCGGGTTGTTGGCCCAGGATTTACCCACGCGTGTGAGCACGCCCGCCACAGGTGCTGCACACAACCAGGCCAGCACCAAACGAGGATGGCGACTCAGGGCAGCGGCAGTAAGCGCAAACAAGCCCCAACCTGTGCCCAACAACGCCAGAGCAGCCCAGGCCTCGTCACTGACCACCCCAAAGGCGCGGTTGAGCGCATAAAACAAGCCTGGCTCCCAGATGCCCCACCACACCGGTGTGGTGACGAGCAGCATCAAGAAAGGCACACCCCAATGCCAGGCGCAAATGCCAGGACGGTTGTAGAACATCACGCACCCTCCTGACGCACCGGAGCGGGTTGACCACCCCAGTTGTGGCAATGGAACCAGCTGAAATGCGCCACCGTGCGGCCACCTGCTGCCACAGGCAATGTGCGCAACAGCTCGCAGCGCTCAAAGCGCCCCGCACCCACGGGCAGCGTGTAGGCCATTTGCGACCAATCCATCAACAAAGCATCTGCACCTGTTGGGAGCGGGCCGGTCCACAGCGAGAACTGATCGAAGCCTGCATCGAGCACATGCACCGGCAAAGGTCGCGCGTACCAGGCCAAGCGGCTGGCCAGCGTCCAGTTTTGGACCGCCAAGTGTTGAATACCGCGCCCTTGGGCCAGCTCTGTTGCAGCCTGCGCCGCGCTTTGCCAGCCGTAAAAATCGGTGAACGGGTTGATCTCGTCGACTTGCGCCGCTTGTCCTGTTGCCACGGGTGCTGTGCTGCTCAGCCAGGTAGGGCCGGCACTGAGCATGAGCGCAAAAATACCGGCGCTGAGCAGCGCCTGCGCACCCAGCAAGACCTGGCTGGTGCGCCGCCGCCCGCTGTCCCACAGCGCCTGCAAACCCAGGCCAGCCAAGGGTGCCGCCGCCACCCAAGCCGGTGCCGTCCAATGGGGCAAACCGGTGCCCCCACCTGCCATGTAGGTCAGCACCCCCAAAGGCAAGGCCGCAAGCCAGACAAGGGGGCGCACCACCGCCCAACTCGGCGGGTTGCGCCAACAGGCCCACAAGCCCCACACCATGGCCGGGTAAAGCAGCAGTTGCGCCGCCAAGAAACCCAGCATGTGGCGCAACTCCCAAGCGCTGCCGCTGCCATGGTTGAGTTGGTAGCGAAACGACAGCCAATCGTGCCCGGCATTCCACAACAGCACGGGCAAGATGATCAGCACCGCCAGCAACACCGCCAGCCAGGGCGCTGGGCGGGCCAAGACCCGCCAACCATGCACCCCCACCAAAGCGGCCACCACCCCAGCAGCCAAAAACACCGCGGTGTATTTGCTCAAACCCGCCAAGCCCAGCAAGGCGCCCAGCACCAACCAGTTGCGCAGGTTGCAGGCCTGCGGGCTGCGCAGCATGGGCAAGAGGTGGCGCATCACCGCCGCACCCCACAGCATGAGCAAGGTGTCGGGCAAGAGGCCAATGCCCAAAATGTGCAGCACGGGCGCCACACCAAAAGCAGCCACCGCCCACAAGCCAGCACGTTGGGCGCGCTCTGCGTTGTTGCCAGGCTGCGTCAAGACCGTAGATTCCGAGTCCGTGGATTTTGAGGTCGAGGGTTTTGAGGCCGGGGCGTGCAAGCCAGGCTGGCCTTGTTGCAAGGCCAGTTGGCGTGTGATGTCAAAAATCAGCCAAGCCGTGATAACCCACACCAGGTTGGGAATGATGCGCAGCACCCCGTCGGGCGCGCCTGCTGCCACCAGCGGCCACTGGACCCAGCCCACCAGCGGCGGGTGGTCGTAATAGCTCCAGTCGAGCATGGTGGCGTACATGGCGTAGTGCGCTTCGTCGCCCGAGAGGCCCAGGGCAAAGCCCAGCATCACATGCACCAGGCTGATGCCAGCCAGCAGCCAGATCAGCACGCGTTGAGGGGGGTGTTTGGCAAACAAAAGGGCAACCGTCAAAAGGGGCAAAGTAAATGAACACAGGTCTGACTCGCGCGGGCTCGCTGCGCTCAGGCTGGGCCAACACAGGCACAAAGTCTAAACGAGGCCAGCCTCAGCCCTGCGTATAGCCCCACAGGCGCATGGCTTGACCTACACTTGCAGACATGACTGTCGACCTCGCTTCAGCGCCGCTCAAACCGGGCCGCTGCCCCTTGTGCCAAGCGCCCAATGTGTGCGCCATGGACGAGGCGCAGCGCACCGGTCAAGCCCCGGGCCCGTGCTGGTGCGTGAACGCCACCTTCACCCCTGAACTCATGGCGCAACTCAGCGATGCGGCTCGCGGCAAGGCCTGCATTTGTGCAGCTTGCGTGGCGCGTGGCGGCCCGCCCAACTGACCATGTGTCAACTGCTGGGCATGAACTGCAACGAACCCACCGATGTGGTGTTCAGCTTCAATGGCTTTGCCGAACGCGGCGGCAACACCGACCACCACGCCGACGGTTGGGGCATCGCGTTTTTTGAAGAGCAAGGCCTGCGCCATTTCGTTGATCACCTGCCAGCGTGCGAGTCGCCCGTGGCCGAGCTGATTCGGCGCTACCCCATCAAAAGTCGCCATGTGGTGGCCCACATCCGCAAAGCCACGCAAGGCCCGGTGATGCTGGCCAATTGCCACCCCTTTGTGCGCGAGTTGTGGGGGCGCTACTGGGTGTTTGCGCACAACGGCAACCTAGAGAATTACCAGCCGCATTTGCATGGCCACTTCAAACCCGTGGGCAGCACCGACAGCGAACGCGCGTTTTGCTGGCTCATGCAAGAGCTCTCCAAGTCACACGCGCAACTGCCACCGGTCGAAGAGCTCACGCTCACGCTGCGCGAACTCACACCGCACATCGCCAAGCACGGCACGTTCAATTTTTTACTGAGCAACGGTGAGGCTTTGTGGGCGCATGCCAGCACCAGCCTCTACCACGTGACGCGCCAATACCCGTTCAGCACCGCCACACTCAAAGACGATGATTTGCGCATCAACTTTGCTGAGCACGCCAAGCCCAACGACCGGGTGAGTGTGGTGGTCACCACGCCGCTGACCACCGATGAAGCCTGGGTGGCTTTTGAGGCCGGTGAACTCAAAGCGTTTGTGAACGGAGCGCCGCTTCCAGCGCATCCATGAACATGGCCGGCACATCAAAGCCGGTTTGGTCGGTGATTTCCTGAAAGCAAGTTGGGCTGGTCACATTGATTTCGGTGAGCTTGTCGCCAATCACATCCAAGCCCACCAACAGCAAACCGCGCACCGCCAAAATAGGCCCCAGCGCGTTGGCAATGTCCCAATCGGCCTGGGTCAAAGCACGCGCCTCGCCCTTGCCACCTGCGGCCAAATTACCGCGTACCTCGTCACCCTGCGGAATACGCGCCAGGCAATAAGGCACGGGCTTGCCGCCAATCACCAGCACGCGTTTGTCACCGTCTTTGATGGCAGGCAAATATTTTTGCACCATCACGGTTTGCCCGCCTTCTTTGTTGAGGGTTTCGGTGATGGCGCCCAAATTGAGGCCATCGTCTTTGACACGGAAAATCCCCATGCCACCCATGCCGTCTAAAGGCTTCAAGATGATGTCGCGGTGCTCGGCATGAAAGCGGCGGATGTCGGAGGCATCACGCGTGACCAGCGTGGGCGCGATGAACTGCGGAAACTCCAAAATCGCCAGTTTTTCGGGGTGCTCACGCAGTGCTGCGGGGTCGTTGAACACCCGGGCACCTTCACGCTTGGCCGCGCTCAAGAGTTGTGTGGCGTAAAAATACTCGGTGTCAAAAGGCGGGTCTTTGCGCATGATGACCGCATCGAAGTCGCGCACCGCCTGGGGCCGCTCATGGGGTGCGGCCTGTTGGGCATG
Organism: Hylemonella sp. UBA6679; assembly: GCA_002454975.1. GTDB lineage: Bacteria > Pseudomonadota > Gammaproteobacteria > Burkholderiales > Burkholderiaceae_C > Hylemonella. The sequence goes on along the minus strand of DKJZ01000100.1, from coordinate 51,797 downwards.
AAACCAGAGGTTGGCATCGCCCGTGAGGGTGATGTCGCGCACATAAGCCGTGACCAGGCCGCCGCGTTGCCACATCAGGTCTTTGGGCTCGCACACACTCAAGGTGTGGCCACGGCGCTGGGCCTCGCGCATCATGGCGAAGGTGGTGTCTTTGTAAATTTTGAAAGACTCGAGCGCGTCGGCCACAAAAAGAAGGTGCATGGTCAGATCTCGATCTTGGAGCCCAGCTCCACCACCGCGTTGTTGGGCAGCTTGAGAAACTCGGCAGCCGCGCTGGCGTTGTGGTGCATTTGGGCAAACAGCTTCTCGCGCCAAGGCACCATGCCCGAACCCAGGGTGGGGATGATGATGTCGCGCGACAAAAAGTAACTGGTGGTCATGCCCTCAAACTCGCAACCACGGCTGCGCACGGGCTCGAGCGCCTTGGGCAAATCAGGGTCGTTTTTAAAACCGTAATTCACGATCACCTGCCAACAGTCATGGCCCAGGGCCACGATTTCCAGGCGCTTGTCCAAACGCACCCAGGGCACCTCGTGGCTGCGCACGGTCACAAACAGGTTGTGGCTGTGCAGCACTTTGTTGTGCTTGAGGTTGTGCAGCAAAGCGTTGGGCACGGTGCCGGGCGCACTGCTCAAAAACACGGCCGTGCCCTCCACGCGCAAAGGCGGGCTGATGAACACCGCATCGAGAAAGCTGGGCAAGTCCAGCGCGTCGGCGCGCAAAGCATCGTTGAGCAAGGCACGCCCGCGCTGCCAGGTGGTCATGAGGATGAAAATCACGCCGCCAATGAGCAGCGGGAACCAACCGCCATCAAACAGCTTGAGCATGTTGGAGCTGAAAAACGCCAAATCCACCACAAAGAAAATGCCCGTGGCCGCAATGCACAGGGGCAGCGGGTATTTCCAGCCGTAACGAATCACAAAGAAGGTCAGCACGGTGGTGATGAGCATGTCCAGGGTCACGGCAATGCCATAGGCCGCGGCCAAGTTGCTCGACGATTTGAACAACATCACAGCCAACACAATCGCGCCAAACAAAGACCAGTTCACAAACGGGATGTAGATCTGGCCGACCTCCTTCACGCTGGTGTGCAGCACCTGCAAACGGGGCAAATACCCCAGCTGGATGACCTGCTTGGTCACGCTGAAGGCGCCGGTGATGAGGGCCTGCGAAGCAATCACGGTGGCCATGGTGGCCAGCCCCACCAAAGGCACAAGCGCCCACTCAGGCGCCATCAAATAAAACGGGTTTTTAACGGCCTGCGGGTCTTGCAGCAACAAAGCGCCTTGGCCAAAGTAATTGAGCGTGAGCGCGGGCATGACCACGGTGAACCAAGCCAAGCGTATGGGCTTTTTGCCAAAGTGGCCCATGTCGGCATACAGCGCCTCGCCCCCGGTCACACACAGCACCACCGCCCCCAAAATGATGAAGGTGGTGTGCGGGTTGTCCCACATGAAGCCCAAAGCGTGGTGCGGGCTGATCGCCCACAAAATCGCTGGGTTGTCAGCAATGTGCGCCAGGCCCAGCACCGCGATCGTGGCAAACCACACCAAGGTGATGGGGCCAAAAAACTTACCAATGCCAGCCGTGCCACGCTTTTGCACAGCAAACAAACAAAACAGAATCACCAGTGTGAGCGGAATCACCGCTTTTTTGAAGGCCGGTGACACCACCTCCAAGCCCTCCACCGCCGAGAGCACCGAAATGGCCGGGGTGATCACCCCGTCGCCATAAAACAAACACGTGCCAAAAATACCCACCACCAGCAGCACCTGACGCAAGGCCGGGCGGTCTTTGACCGATTGCGAGGCCAAGGCCAGCATGGCCACCAAACCGCCTTCGCCATGGTTGTCGGCGCGCAGCACCAGCACCACGTATTTCAGGGTGACGATGACCGTCAGCGTCCAGAAAAACAGCGAGAGCACCCCGTACACATTGGCTGGGGTAAAGGGCACATGGCCTGAGCCAAACACCTCTTTGACGGCATACAACACGCTGGTGCCGATGTCGCCATACACCACGCCAATGGCGCCCAGGGTGAGCGCGGCAAGAGAAGATTTAGAGGCGGACATGGCCTGCTAGCTTAATGACAAAGACTCAGCACACAGCCAAGCTCAGTCGTAAACCTCGGCTTCGGGGTCGGTGGCCTCAAGCTCGTAGCTGGCCGCGAGCATGGCCACGCGCGCGACCACCCCGTACATGTAAAAGCGGTTGGGGGCGCTGGCACCGGCTTTCATGCCGGGCTGGGGCAACTGGGTGCTTTGCTCAAACGCCAGGGGCACAAAGCTCGAACCCGGCGCGTTGAGGTTTTCGTCCACGCCACGCTCGGCGTGCACGCGGTAAAAGCCACCCACCACATAGCGGTCCATCATGTAGACCACGGGCTCGGCCACTGCGTCGTTGATGCGCTCGTTGGTCAGCACGCCTTCTTGAATGATGACCTCGTTGACCTCTTGGCCGTCTTTGATGACGCTCATTTTGTTGCGCGTCTTGCGGTTCAGGGCTTCGAGCTCTTTGGCGTCGCGCACCGTCATGATGCCCATGCCGTAGGTGCCGTTGTCGGCCTTGACCACCACAAACGGTTTTTCTTTGATGCCGTACTCTTTGTACTTGCGTCGCACCTTGCCCAAGAGCGCGTCCACGTTGCTGGTGAGACATTCCATGCCCGTGCCTTCGGCAAAATTCACTTCGCCGCAGCTGGCAAACATGGGGTTGATCAGCCACGGGTCGATGCCCAGCAACTTGCCAAAGCGCTTGGCCACCTCTTCGTAGCTGGCAAAGTGCTTGCTCTTGCGGCGGGTGGACCAGCCGGCGTGCAGTGGCGGCAAGAGGTACTGCTCGTGGATGTCTTCCAAAATGCCCGGAATGCCTGCGCTCAGGTCGTTGTTGAGCAGAATCGTGCAGGGGTCAAAGTCTTTGAGGCCCAGGCGACGCTTGCCGCGAATCACCGGCTCTAGTGTCACGCTGTCGCCATTGGGCAGGTCGATGGTGGTGACCTTGGTGATCTCGGGGTTGATCGAGCCAATGCGCACATTCAAACCCGCCATCGTGAAAATACGGCGCAATTGCGCCACATTGCTCAAATAAAAGGTGTTGCGGGTGTGGTTCTCGGGAATCAAGAGCAGGTTGCGCGCCTCGGGGCAGATTTTTTCAATCGCGGCCATGGCGGCTTGCACGGCCAAGGGCAACATCTCGGGGGTGAGGTTGTTCCAGCCACCGGGGTACAGGTTGGTGTCCACCGGGGCGAGCTTGAAGCCCGCGTTGCGGATGTCCACCGAGGTGTAGAAAGGGGGCGTGTGCTCCATCCACTCCAGGCGGAACCAGCGTTCGATCGCCGGCATGGCGTCCAAAATGCGCTGCTCGAGCTCGTTGATGGGGCCGGTGAGCGCGGTGATGAGATGTGGGACCATGACACTTTCTTAACAGACGGCGACCTGGCGCCTACCGCTGCATTCTAAAGACTTGAAACCACCCGCGCGTGACAACACGACGCCGGCCCGCCACAAGCGCGTTGCTTTTTGCGCTGCGTCAGTTGCGCACTTCGCCTTGGCCCAACACCACGTACTTGAGCGAGGTCAAGCCCTCCAGCCCCACCGGGCCGCGGGCGTGGAACTTGTCGGTGCTGATGCCAATCTCGGCACCCAGCCCGTATTCAAACCCGTCCGCAAAGCGCGTGCTGGCATTGACCATCACGCTGCCTGAGTCCACCTCGCGCAAAAACGCCTGGGCATGACCGTGGTGGTTGGTGATGATGGCGTCCGTGTGGTGGCTGCTGTAGTGGTTGATGTGGGCAATGGCCTCGTCCACCCCCGCCACCACCTTCACGCTGATGATGGGGGCGAGGTATTCCTCAAAATAGTCGTGCTCTTGCGCTGCTGCGAGTTGCAAGGACGCTTCTGAATTGATAGCAGCTTGTGCAGCCTGGATATGGGCTAGCGCCTCTTTTGACTGCAAAATTTCCAAAGCTTGCGGGCAGCAGCGCATCTCCACGCCCTTGGCTGCAAACACCGCGCCAATGCGTGGCAAAAAGGCCGCCGCCACGCCACGCGCCACCAGCAGGCTTTCGCTGGCGTTGCAGGGGCTGTATTTGTTGGTTTTGGCGTTGTCGGTCACCTTCACGGCCATGTCCAGGTCGCAGGGGTCGTCCACGTAGGTGTGGCAGTTGCCGTCCAGGTGCTTGATGACGGGCACCTTGGCATCGCGGGTGATGCGTTCAATCAGGCCCTTGCCCCCGCGCGGGATGACCACGTCAACAAACTGCGGCATGGCGATGAGCTGGCTGACCAGCTCGCGGTCGGTGTTCTCCACCAGTTGCACCGCCTGGGCTGGCAGGCCAGCGGTGTGCAGGGCTTGCTGCACCAAGGCAGCCAGGGCTTTGTTGGAGTCGATGGCCTCAGAGCCACCCCGCAAAATGCAGGCATTGCCGCTCTTGATCGACAGGCTGGCGGCCTCAATGGTCACATTGGGGCGGCTCTCGAAAATCATGCCGAACACGCCGATAGGCACGCGCATTTGCCCCACGCGGATGCCGCTGGGCTGCTGCTTCATACCGCTGATTTCGCCAATGATGTCGGGCATGGCGGCGAGTTGCTCGCAACCCAGGGCCACGGTGTCGATCACTTTGGGGGTGAGGCGCAGGCGGTCCACCATGGGTGCGGCCAGACCAGCGGCCACCGCGCGCTCGATGTCTTTGGCATTCTCGGTTTGCAGGGCCTGGGTGCTGGCGCGCAACAAGCGGGCCAGCTCGGTCAGCGCCGCACTTTTGCGGGCAGCAGAGGCTTTGGCCATCAGGGCGCTGGCCGCTTTGGCCTGGGCGCCCAGGGTGTGCATGAGGCCAGCGGGGGCGGTGACAGGAGTGTTCATGGGGGTATTTTCCTCTATCGCGGCTGGCCTGCAGGCCAAGCCCTGGGGTGGCTTAACGCAGGCTGTGGGCGGCACGCGCCACACGCATGGCCAGTTGGTGCAGGGCCTGCCAGCCGTCTTGCGGCCAATCGGGGGACTTCAGGCCCTTGACAATGCCGTCCACCACATGGGCGTCTTGCAGCCAGCCAGCCAGCTCGGGAGCGCTCAAGCGCGGCACCAAGCGCTCCAACAAACGCTCACGCGGCCCCCAAATGCGCAGCTCGCGCAGGGCCACGGGCATGGGGCGGCCTTGCGCCACCGCGTCTTTGAGGCGCTTCATGGCGCGGATGTCTTCGGCCAGGGTGTAGTGCACCAGCACCTCAGCCTGCCCTTCGGCCTGCAGGCCGTCGAGCATGCGCTGGACCCGGCCGAGTTGGCCAGCTAGCACCGCCTCGCTGAGCTTGAACACGTCGTAGCGCGCCACATTGAGCACCGCGCTTTGCACCTGCGCCAGGCTCAGCGCCGTGCCCGGACCACAGGGGTACAGGAGCGCTAGCTTTTGAATCTCTTGGTGGGCAGCCAGCAAGTTGCCTTCCACGCGGTCGGCAAAAAAATGCAGGGTGCGTTCGCCCTCTTCGCCGCTGAGCACGCGCTGGCCCTGGGCGTCCAGGCGGCGCGCAATCCAGGCGGGCAAGGCACCGCGCTCAATCGGGTCCACCGGCACGGTCACACCAAAGCTCTCCAGCGCAGCAAACCAAGCACCAGACTTGGTGGCCTTGTCCAGGCGCGGCAACAGCACCAGCGTGAGCGTGCTGTCGTTGTGCTGGGCTGCCGCAGCCATCTGCTGCAAGGCAATGCTGCCCTCTTTGCCAGGCTTGCCCGAGGGAATGCGGATGTCGATGATTTGTTTGTCGGCAAACAAACTCATGGCGCCACCAGCGGCCAGCACCTCGCTCCAGTCGAAATGCGCGCCTGCCACGGTGTAGACGCTGCGCTCGGTGTAACCCTGGGCGCGGGCGGCGGCGCGGATGGCATCGGCCGCCTCTTGCTGCAACAAGGGCTCGTCACCATGCAAGGTGTAGAGCGGCTTGAGGCCTTTGCTCAGGTGCGCAGCAAGTGCAGAGATGGCCAGTTGCATGGGGCTCAGTCGGGCGCGGTGGTGATGTGGCGCACGGCCGCCAAGCGGCGCATGAGCTGCTGCACGATGTCGCTTTGCATGTTGCGGTAGAGCAGCTGCTCTTCGGCCTCTTTGGCCAGCACCACCGTCTCGTTAAAACTCAAGGTGCGCTGCTGCACCATCTCGGTGTCGCTGATGAGCTCGCGACCCTGGGGGGTGCGCAGCCGAAACCGCAGACGCAGGCGCAACTCAAACTCGCGCACCTGGCCCGAGGCGTTCACACCCACCACCACTTTTTCGCGCAACTCTTGCAAGATGTCGAGGATGACATCGGCCTTGTTTTGCGCCTTGGCATCGGTGACCAGCGTCACGCCCCCGGCTGCGGCCAAGTTACGTTTGAGCTCGACGCCCAGCTGCGAGTTGGGGGCCACCCCAGCATAGATGGTGGCAAACGCAAACTTGGGCGGTGTGCGCAAGGCAAAGCCGCAGCCGCTGAGCCCTGCAGCCATCAGCCCAAGCAGACCAGCGCTGGGCAAGCACGCAAGCAAGTGGCGGCGGCGCATGGCTCAGAGCACCACGTTGACCAAACGGCCGGGCACCACAATCACCCGCTTGGGTGCCGCGCCATTGGCCTGCTTTTGCACCGCGTCGCTGGCCAGCGCAGCGGCCTCGATGGCCTCTTTGCTGGCACTCGCGGGCACCAGCACCGAGCCGCGCAGCTTGCCGTTGATTTGCAGCATCAACTCGACCTCGTCTTGCACCAGGGCCGAGGCATCCACCTGCGGCCAAGGCGCATCGAGCAAGTCGCCCGAGGCGTGCGCGTAGCCCAGCTCAGCCCACAAGGTGTGGGCGATGTGCGGGGTGGCCGGGTAGAGGCAACGCAGCAAAATACCAAAGCCTTCAATGAGCGCGAGCTGCGCGTCATCGCCTTGACCTTTGAAATCTTCCACCGCGTTGAGCAGCTTCATGGCGCCCGAGACCACGGTGTTGTACTGCATGCGTTGGTAATCAAAGTCCACCTGCTTGAGCACGCTGTGCACTTCCAGCCGCAGAGCCTTGGCCTCTTTGCTGAAATTAACATCTTTCAAGCCCCCAGACAGCGCCAGCTGGACCTGAGACGCTTCTAATTTCATAGCAGACAACTTGGCGCCAAAGTTCCACACGCGGCGCAAAAAGCGGTAGCTGCCCTCCACCGCCGCGTCGTTCCACTCCAGTGTGGCCTCAGGCGGGGCGGTGAACATGGTGTACAAGCGCGCGGTGTCGGCACCGTATTTTTCAATCAGGTCTTGCGGGTCCACGCCATTGTTTTTGGACTTGGACATGGTGCCCACGCCCTCGTAATCAATGGCGGTGCCCACCGGCAGCAGGCCGTCGGCACTGTCGACTGGCTTGATGAGCTTGGCGCCCATCACCTTGCCCGCGTCATCAAGCACATGCGCCACGTCATGCGGCCAGAAATACTCTTTGCCGCCCTTGGCGGTGCGGCGCGAGTAAATGTGGTTGAGCACCATGCCCTGCGTGAGCAGCTTGGTGAACGGCTCGTCGACCTTGACCAGCCCCAAGTCACGCATGACCTTGGTCCAAAAACGCGCGTACAGCAGGTGCAGGATGGCGTGCTCAATGCCGCCAATGTACTGGTCCATGCCCGAACCACCCACGGCCTTGGCTTGGTCGCGCATCCAGTAATGTGTGCCCTCGGCCACCATCTGCTCGGTGTTGGTCGGGTCGCAATAGCGCATGAAGTACCAAGACGAATCCACAAAGGTGTCCATGGTGTCGGTCTCACGCCGCGCCGCTTTGCCGCACACCGGGCAGGTCACGCCATGGTGAAAACCTTCATGCTTGATGAGCGGGTTGCCCGAGCCATCAGGTATGCAGTCTTGCGGCAAAACCACCGGCAAATCTTTTTCAGGCACAGGCACCGCGCCGTGCTCGTCGCAATGGATGATGGGTATGGGCGTACCCCAGTAACGCTGACGCGACACACCCCAGTCACGCAAACGCCAAGTGACTTTTTTCTCGCCCAGGCCTTTGGCAGCCAGCAGCTCTGCGACTTTGCTCACCGCGTCTTTGAAGCTCAGGCCATCCAACACACCCGAGTTGACGCAAACGCCGGCCTTGGTGGCGTACCACTCCTGCCAAGTAGACGCATCGAAATGAGGTGAAGCCTCAGCTGCAGTGGGTGCGCCGGGTGACGATTTCGTGTGAGCGTATGAGGAGCCCGGCGTACCCACTGTGGCGGAGGCGTTCTCACCGGAGGCGAACTGTGCCACCACTTGCTTGATCGGCAACTGGTACTTCAGCGCAAACGCAAAGTCGCGCTCATCGTGCGCTGGCACGCCCATCACCGCGCCGTCGCCATAGCTCATCAACACATAGTTACCCACCCACACCGCCACCTGCTCACCGGTCAGCGGATGCGTGACAAAGAGGCCCGTGGGCATGCCCTTTTTCTCTTGCGTGGCCAGCTCGGCCTCGGTGGTGCCACCGGTTTTGCATTCTTCAATGAAGGCGCTCAAAGCCGGGTTGCTGGCGGCCGCATGCATGGCCAGCGGGTGCTCAGAAGCCACCGCGCAAAACGTCACACCCATGATGGTGTCAGGGCGGGTGGTGAACACATACATGCGCCCATCACCAATCAATGCACCGTTCGATGCGATGTTGTGGGTGAACGCAAAACGCACACCCTCGCTCTTGCCAATCCAGTTTTCCTGCATCAGGCGCACACGGTCGGGCCAGCCACTCAGCGTGGCTTTGTCGTTACCCATTTGCACATGGTCGAGCAGCTCTTGCGCGTAGTCGGTGATCTTGAGGTAGTAGCCCGGGATCTCGCGTTTTTCGACCAGCGCGCCAGTGCGCCAGCCACGGCCGTCAATCACCTGCTCGTTGGCCAACACGGTTTGGTCCACCGGGTCCCAGTTGACGACTTGGGTCTTGCGGTAGGCGATGCCCTTGTCGAGCATCTTCAAAAACAACCACTGGTTCCACTTGTAGTACGTGGGGTCGCAGGTGGCCACTTCGCGGCTCCAGTCGATGGCCAGGCCCATGGACTGCATCTGCTTTTTCATGTACGCGATGTTCTCGTACGTCCACTTGGCTGGCGGCACCTTGTTTTTCAGCGCGGCGTTTTCAGCAGGCAAACCAAACGCGTCCCAGCCCATGGGCATGAGCACGTTGTGGCCGTTCATGCGCAAATAGCGCGTGAGCATGTCGTTGATNNTGGCCCATGTGCAGCTTGCCGCTGGGGTAAGGCAGCATGGAGCAGGCGTAAAACTTCTTTTTTGGCTGGCCTTGCGCGTCGGTGGCGTGCTCGTTCACGCGGTAGGCGTTGGCAGCCGTCCAGTGGCTTTGTGCAGCAGGCTCCACCGCGCGGTGGTTGTAGCCTTGGTTGAATGTGTCTTGCATAAATAGGTGGGGGAAGTTCCCCCGATTTTAGGGTTGCGCCACCAGCCCAACGCGGGCCAGGCCGGCTTGCTGAATCGCGCCCATGAGGCCCAGCACCTCGCCATAGGGCACAGCGCGGTCGGCGCGCAGCTGCACCTCGGTCTCGGGCAGGGTTTGCGCCTGGGTGCGCAAAGCGGCGGTCAGGGCAGAGAGCGACTGCGGCTGGTCGTTGAGGTAAATGCGCCCCTCTTTGTCGAGCGCCACGCTGAGCACCTCGGGCACGGTTGCGGGTTTGGCCGCTTCGGACTTGGGCAAATTCAGGCTCAAGCGGCTGCTCAGCAGGGGCGCGGCCAGCATGAAAATGACCAACAAAACCAGCATGACGTCAATCAGCGGGGTCATGTTGATGTCGCTCATCGGCGAGGCCGGCGACTTGCGGGGCAAACGGCCAAATGCCATGGCTCAGCGGCTTGGCTCGGGCAACAGGCCTTGGAGGTCCAGCGCGAAACCCTCGAGCGCGGCCTCCAGCGCAGCCACCCAACGGCCCAGCATGTTGTAGGCCAACACCGCAGGTATGGCCACTGCCAAGCCAGCGGCGGTCATGATCAACGCCTCGCCCACGGGGCCCGCCATGCGGTCTATGGTGGCGGTGCCTGCAGCGGCAATGCCGCCCATGGCCTGGTAAATGCCCCACACGGTGCCCAGCAGGCCCACAAAGGGCGCCGTAGCCCCCACGGTGGCCAGCAACACCTGGCCCATTTGCAAACGCATCACCACATCGCTGAGCGCATCACGCAAGGCGCGGGTGAGCTGCTGGTGGGCCGGCGCCGTGTTGCCCAAGTTGGCAGCAGGCGCAGATGGTGCTGCACGCAGCAGCGGCTGCGCAGCCAGCACCAAGGGCAGCACCGAGTTGTGGCGGTCAAAGGCACGCAAGTTTTGAACGGCTTGGCCCCAATCTGGGGCCTGCCAAAAGGCGGCCACACAACGCGGCACGTCACGCCGGGCGGCACGCAAGACCCAGGTTTTGTACAAGAGCAGCACCCAGCTCAGCACCGACATGGCCAGCAAGACCAAAGCCACCGCCAGGTGAACCCAGTCGCCGCCCTGTGTCATTTGAGCTTGAGCACGTCGAACATGTCGTAAAGACCCGGGGCACAGCCCGCCATGAAACGCACCGCGCGCAGGCTGCCCTGGGCGTAGGTTTCGCGGCTTGACGATTTGTGCGTGATCTCAATGCGCTCGCCCGTGCCGGCAAACAGCACGGTGTGGTCGCCCACGATGTCGCCGCCGCGGACGGTGGCAAAGCCAATGCTGGAGGGGTCGCGCTCGCCGGTGTGACCGTAGCGCTCGTAGACCGCACAGTCTTTAAGGTCGCGGCCCAAGGCTTGGGCAATGACTTCGCCCATCTTGAGTGCCGTGCCCGAAGGGGCGTCCACCTTGTGGCGGTGGTGGGCTTCAATGACCTCGATGTCGTAGCCGGTGGACAGGGCCTTGGCGGCCATTTCCAGCAGCTTCAAGGTGACGTTCACGCCCACGCTCATGTTGGGGGCCATCACGATGGGAATGGTCTTGGCAGCCTGGGCAATCTCGGCTTTTTGCGCATCGGTGAAACCGGTGGTGCCAATCACCAGGCCCACACCCAACTCGCGGCACACGGCCAAGTGGGCCATGGTGCCTTCGGGGCGGGTAAAGTCAATCAGCACCTTGGCTTTGGCAAGACCCGCGCGGATGTCAGCGGTGATCATCACGCCGCTAGTTTGGCCCAGGTAAGCGGTGGCATCGGTGCCGATGGCGGGGCTTGCTGCAATGTCGAGGGCGCCAGCGAGTTGGCAGTCGTCAGCGGCGGCCACGGCCTCCATCAGCATGCGGCCCATGCGGCCGGAAGCCCCGGCAATGGCGATCAGGTGTTGGGTCATTCGGTCTTAGCGCTGGGGGGATTCCAGCGGGGGGTAAGTGGCAGGCAGGGGCGGCAGGGGTTTGCTTGCCTGGGCAGGCTTGGCCGCCGGGAACTTCTCCAGGCTCTCAGGGCTGGCCAGCAAAGGCACCGCTTTGCGTTTGACGCCGGTGTCTAAAGAGGCCACAAACTCGGCCTCGCTGGGCAGCGGGTCGGCCTCAAAGCGCTCGAGCACATCGCCCTTGAAAAACACCGCCACTTTGCGCGACTGCGGGGGCTGCCCTTGGCGCACAAAAGTAAACACATAGTCCCAACGGTCGGCATGGAACACACTGGTGAGCAAGGGGGTGCCCAGCACTTCGCGGATTTGCAGGCGGCTCATGCCGGGGCGCAGCACGGCAACTTGTTCGCGGGTCACCACATTGCCTTGCACAATGTCGATCCGGTAGGGCGTGAAGGCGTTGCCCACCTTGCTGGTGGCGCCGTCGATGGTGCCGCAAGCGCTCAGCGCCAAGGCCAAAGCGGCGCACAACCACACCACGGGCCGTACGCGTAAGGGAGTGATGTCGGGCATGAGGTATTTGAGGGGGATGGCGATATGATCAAAGATTGTATGAGCAACATCGACAACCTTAAAAGCACCGGCCTCAAAGCCACCTTGCCGCGCCTCAAAGTTCTGGAGATTTTCCAGAAAGGGACGCAGCGCCACATGTCGGCCGAAGACGTGTTCAGGGTGCTCATGGAGGAACGCTCCGACGTGGGCTTGGCCACGGTTTACCGGGTGCTCACGCAGTTTGAGCAAGCCGGCATTTTGAGTCGTGGCCACTTTGAAGGCGACAAAGCGGTCTACGAGCTCAACGAAGGCCAGCACCACGACCACCTGATTTGCCTCGATTGCGGCAAGGTCGAAGAATTTTTTGACCCAGAAATCGAGCACCGCCAACAAGCGGTGGCCCAGGCCAAAGGGTTCGAGATTGCCGACCACGCCTTGAGCCTGTACGCACACTGCACCAAAACCAACTGCGAACACCGCGCCAAAGGCCAGCAGGCCAAAGCGCCGTAAAGAGCTTGGGGCTGTGTGCTTGTGGGCTTGAGGGCTGAGAGACCGGGCGGCCTGGAGCCTTATTCAGGCGAATCCATGGCGCGGCGGTGCCGCTCCAAAAACTCTTGGTAGGTGTCGATGCCACGCAGCTGCAAAATCGTGTTGCGCACAGCGGCCTCCACCAGCACAGCCATATTGCGGCCAGCCACCACCTGAATGACCACCTTGCGCACCGGGATGCCCAGCACGTCTTGGGTGAGCGGCTCGTGGGGAATGCGCTCGTAATCGCGCTCCAGGGTTTCACGGCGCACCAGGTGCACGATGAGCTTGAGGCGCATTTTGCGGCGCACCGCCGTCTCACCAAAAATCGCTTTGATGTCGAGCAAACCGATGCCACGCACTTCCAAGAGATTACGCAGCAGCTCGGGGCAACGGCCCTCGATGGTGTCTTGGTTGATGCGGTACAGGTCCACCGCGTCGTCGGCCACCAGGCCGTGGCCGCGAGAAATCAGCTCCAGGCCCAACTCGCTTTTGCCCAAGCCGGATTCACCGGTGATCAGCACCCCCAGGCCCAGAATGTCCATCAGCACGCCGTGCACTGACGAGCGGTCGGCAAAGTGCTTGGACAAGTAGCTGCGCAACACGTCAATCACGTAGGCCGACTTGTCGGGCGTGGCAAACATGGGGATTTGCGCCTGCTCGCACATGCTCAGAAGGGCGGCAGGGGCGGCTTGCCCGTCTGCCAACACCAGCACGGGTGGCTCCAGCGTCACGATGCGGGCAATGCGGCGCTCGCAGTCTTCGGTGCTGGCGTTGGTGATGTAGGCCACCTCGCGCTCACCCAAAATTTGAATGCGGTAGGGGTGGATGTAGTTCAGGTGGCCCACCAGGTCGGCGCCTGATTGCGCGGCACGCACGGCCACCTCGTCAAAGCGCCGGTCGGAGGCGCCCAGGCCGGCCACCCACTCCCACTTGAGCCGCGCACGAAACTCTTCAAAGACGGCTTCGGCACTGATGACGGTGGGTTTCATGGCAGCTCCGCTGGGGGGGTCAGGGCTTGCGCCCCGGGTTCAATGGTGGGCGGGTGCCCAGGCCTGAATCAGGCCATGCAGGGCCACCGACGAGTCGGCGCTGGCGAGTTGTTCGCGCAAGGCGCTGTCGCTGAGCAGCTCGGCGATTTCCGAGAGGATTTCCAGGTGTTTTTGCGTGGCCGCTTCGGGCACCAGCAAAAAAATCAGCAGGTTGACGGGCAATTCATCTGGCGCATCAAACCCAATCGGCTGGGCCAGCTGCAACACCGCAGCCATGGGAGCCTTGAGGCCCTTGATGCGGCCATGTGGAATGGCCACGCCATGGCCCAGGCCGGTGGAGCCCAGCCGCTCGCGGGCAAACAAGCTGTCGGTGACCAAGGCACGGCTCAGACCATGGAGGTTTTCAAACAGCAAGCCCACCTCTTCAAAGGCTCTTTTCTTGCTGGTGGCATCCACGTGCACAAGCACTTGGGCGGCAGGCAGGATGGATGCGAGTCTGTTCATGGTGAGCACGAATTATGCACATAAAAAAAGCCGCAGATGACACTGCGGCTTTCGTTAAGCACCCATATCTTGGTGCTTTTTTATCACATCATGACTGCATCATGCGCTTTCCTGCAGCGTGATGGTGATCTTGCAGCCGATCTTTGTGACGCACCACCTGGCGATCGAGTTTGTCCACCAGTTCGTCCACAGCGGCGTACAAGTCTTCGTGCGCACTTTCGGCAAACAAATCGCTGCCTTTGACGTGGATGTTGCACTCTGCGCGCTGGCGCTTTTCTTTCTCCTTTTGCTTTTCTACCGTGAGCAACACTTTGACATCGACAACCTGGTCAAAGTGCCGGTTGATGCGATCAAGCTTGGTCGTGACATAACTGCGTAGGGCCGGGGTAACTTCAAGATGGTGACCGCTGATCGTCAAATTCATAGAGAACCTCCTGTTCCGGGTTTCAGACACATGTCTGTCATAGATATCGGCTAGGCAGACGGTTTCATGATGCGCCCGCCACAGGGCTTTGGCAAACTTTTTTGTTGATGCACCGCAATAAGTAAAAAGTTCCGGCCATTTCGCACCATCCGGCACGGGTCAGTGACATAATTTCGCCATCGAAACTCTGGAGCATCCTCCTTGGACACCCCCTCTAGCGGGTCGCTTTCAGACTAAGGACACGATGCCCACGGGCAACTCCACGGTTTGAAGGCGACACCCCCTCACCCTCAAACATTGGAACCCACCCGTGTTGAATATTTTTACACTGGCCAACGGACGACTCGTTCAAGAAGAAATCGAGTCGCTCGAAGAGCTTTCCCACTTTCAGCCCATCTGGGTTGACCTTGAATCGCCCACGCTCGAAGAAAAGCGTTGGATCAAGCAGTACTACGGCCTGTCCATTCCCGAAGACGCGATGGACGAGGACATCGAAGAGTCGGCCCGCTTCTACGAAGAAGACAACGGCGAGCTGCACATTCGCTCTGACTTTTTGATTGACGATGACGAGCCCCGCACCGTGCGTGTGGCCTTCATCTTGAACCAGCACAATGTCGACCTCAAAAGCCGCGGCGTGCTGTTTTCTATCCACGACGAAGACGTGCCTGTGTTTCGCCTGCTGCGCATGCGTGCGCGCCGCGCGCCTGGTTTGATTGAAGACGCCAAAGAGGTGCTGCTCAAGCTGTTTGACGCCGACGCTGAGTACTCGGCCGACACACTCGAAGCCATTTACGACGACCTGGAAAAGGTCAGCAAACAAGTGCTCGCCGGCGATGTGACCGACGCCTTGGCCGGCGAGGTGCTGGGCGCCATTGCCCGCCACGAAGACTTGAACGGCCGCATACGCCGCAACGTCATGGACACCCGCCGCGCGGTGAGTTTCATGATGCGCGCCAAAATGTTGAGCGGTGCGCAGTTTGAAGAAGCGCGCCAAATTTTGCGCGACATCGACTCGCTGGACTCGCACACCGCGTTCTTGTTCGACAAGATCAACTTCTTGATGGACGCCACGGTGGGTTTCATCAACATCAACCAGAACAAGATCATCAAGATCTTCTCGGTGGCCAGCGTGGCCTTGCTGCCACCGACCCTGATTGCCAGCATCTACGGCATGAACTTCCAGTACATGCCCGAGCTCAACCAAACCTGGGGCTACCCCCTGGCTCTGGCACTGATGATCGCCAGCGCCATTGTGCCGATGTGGTACTTCAGGAAGCGGGGGTGGTTGAAGTGAGCAGTAAACATTCGCAAACGTAACGGTCAATGTTAGCCATCACGCTGTTGGTATGCCGTCCAAAAACCCCAACACAATCCCCACCGCGTAACGGCTGGCGGTGTCGCGCACAAAGGCGTTGAAATCGACGTGTGCGCTGTCGTCGGCGCGGTCGGAGATGGTGCGCACGGCAGCAAAGGGTACGCCGTAGTCGTGGCACACCTGGGCCACGGCTGCGCCTTCCATTTCAACCGCCAAAGGCGGGTGGCCCGCTTGGGTGAGGCCCTGCACCAGCGCGGCCACTTCGGTGGCTGAGGACACAAAGCGGTCGCCGCTGGCAATCAGCCCTTGGTGTACGCGGGGCAGGTCAGCGTGAAGCTGAGCATCAAAATCGGCACCAAGCCCCACCAATGCTTGCTGAGCTGCTATCAGAAGATGAGCGTTGAGAGCAGCGTCACACGCAAAGCGGCTTTGCCCATACAGCGGGATTTCATAGCGGGGAAACAGCGGCGAACAGTCCATGTCGTGCTGCACAAAATCGGTGGCCAGCACCACATCACCCACCTGCACGCCCGGCCCCACGCCGCCAGCCACGCCCGTGAACACCAGTTGCTTGGCGCCAAAAGCTTCGATGACGGTGGTGGCGGTGGTGGCCGCCGCCACCTTGCCCAGCTTGGACAAAGCCAGGACCACAGGCTGGCCCTGCAAATGCCCACGCCAGAAATAGCGCCCGGCACGCTGCACGCGCTCAGGCCGCTCAAGCAGCTCGATCAGACCCGTTTGCTCTTGCGCAAAAGCGCTCAAAATCGCGGTGGTCAAAACTGCTTGCTCTTAAAAAAATAGCATGCAAGCCAGGATTTACCTGGCCTGCAGGCACTTACGCCTTATGGTCGCGCAGCTCGCGCCGCAGAATTTTGCCCACAGGCGTTTTTGGCAAGTCGGTGCGAAACTCCACCACCTTGGGCTGTTTGTAGCCCGTGAGGTTGGCCTTGCAATGCGCGCGCACCTGCTCTTCGGTGAGCGTTGGGTCTTTGCGCACCACCACCACCTTCACAGCCTCGCCGCTGTTGTCGTCGGGCATGCCCACGCAAGCGCATTCCATCACGCCGGGCAGCATGGCCACCACGTCTTCAATCTCGGTGGGGTAGACGTTAAAGCCGCTCACCAAAATCATGTCTTTCTTGCGATCAACGATGCGGAAGAACCCACGCTCGTCCATCATGCCCACATCGCCCGACTTGAAGTAACCATCGGCCGTCATGACCTTGGCGGTCTCGTCTGGGCGCTGCCAGTAGCCGGCCATCACCTGCGGGCCTTTGATCGCAATCTCACCCACCTGGCCTTGCGGCAACTCGCGGCCTTCGTCGTCCAAAATGGCCATCCAGGTGCCAGGGATGGGCACACCGATGGTGCCGCTGTACTCTTTGGCGGTGACGGGGTTGCAGCTGGCAGATGGGCTGGTTTCGCTCAGGCCGTAGCCCTCGCAAATGGGGCAGCCGGTTTGCTCAATCCAGCGCTTGGCCACCGCGCCTTGCACGGCCATGCCACCGCCCACCGACACCTTGAGGTTGGACCAGTTGACCTTGTGAAAATCGGGGTGGTTCACCAAGCCGTTGAACAGCGTGTTGACCGCCGGAAAACTGTGGAAGGTGTGCTTGGACAGCTCTTTGAGGACGGCCGGCAGGTGGCGCGGGTTGGGGATCAAAATGAGTTTGCCCCCGGTGCGCATGGAGAGCATCATGCCCACCGTGAACGCAAAGATATGGTAGAGCGGCAAGGCACACACCGAGGTGGGTTGCTCACCAGCGGGCACACGGGTCATCACCGGGGCGTTCCAGGCCTCAGACTGCAGCACGTTGGCAATCACATTGCGGTGCAAAAGCACAGCGCCCTTGGACACCCCTGTGGTGCCGCCCGTGTACTGCAGCACCGCCACATCGTCGGGCTGCAGGTTGACGCGGCGCAGCTCGGCCTTGGCACCGCGGCTCAAAGCGTCGTTGAAGCGCACGGCACCAGGCAGGTTGAAAGCCGGCACCATTTTCTTGACGTTGCGCACCACATAGTTCACCACCAAGCCCTTGAGGCCCAGGCGGTCGCCCATGCTGCACAACACCACGTGCTGCACGGGCGTTTTGGCAATGCACTGCTCCAGCGTGGCAGCAAAGTTTTCAATGATGACAATCGCCTTGGCGCCCGAGTCTTTGAGCTGGTGCTCCAGCTCACGCGGGGTGTAGAGCGGGTTGACGTTCACCACCACATAACCGGCACGCAAAATGGCTGCAACGGCCACCGGGTACTGCGGCACGTTGGGCATCATGATGGCCACACGGTCGCCGGTGGTCAGCCCCAAGGTTTGCAGGTAGGCCCCGAAGGCGCGGCTTTGCGCATCGGTTTGGGCAAAGGTGAATTCTTTGCCCAAAAAGCTGTACGCCGTTTTGGCGGCGTGCTTGGTAAAGCTCTCTTCCATCAACCCCACCAAGGAGGTGTAGGGTGAAGGGGGCAGGTCGGCAGGCACCCCTTCGGGGTAGCTGCTGAGCCAAATGCGTTCTGTCATGGACTTGTCTCCTGAATGGTGTCCTATCGCCTATCGGCTTTTTTCTGTGGCTATGAATGACTGCGGCTTGTGCCAGCCGCTTTTTATCATCATTTAGCGGGCTTTAGCTTCTCAGGGCTACCAAAACCTCATCAAGCATCTTCTTGGCATCGCCAAACAACATGCGGTTGTTTTCTTTGTAGAAGAGCGGGTTGTCCACGCCTGCGTAGCCCGAAGCCATAGAGCGCTTCATCACAATGCTGGTCTTGGCCTTCCACACCTCAAGCACTGGCATGCCAGCAATCGGGCTGGTGGGGTCGTCTTGGGCGGCGGGGTTCACGATGTCGTTCGCGCCAATGACCATGGCCACATCGGTGTCGGGGAAATCTTCGTTGATCTCGTCCATCTCCATCACGATGTCATAAGGCACTTTGGCCTCGGCCAGCAACACGTTCATGTGGCCAGGCATGCGGCCCGCCACCGGGTGAATGGCAAAGCGCACATTCACGCCTTTGTCGCGCAAGGTCTTGGTGATTTCATTGACGGTGTGCTGGGCTTGGGCCACGGCCATGCCGTAGCCCGGCACGATGACCACGCTCTTGGCGTCGCGCAGCAACTCGGCCGTGTCAGCAGCGCTCACAGGCACCACCTCGCCTTGGGGCTGCGCGGCTTCGCCAGACGCGGCCTTGGCCGGTGCGCCACTGCCAAACCCGCCAGCAATCACGCTGATGAAGTTGCGGTTCATGGCGTTGCACATGATGTAACTCAGAATC
Organism: Hylemonella sp. UBA6679; assembly: GCA_002454975.1. Taxonomy (GTDB): domain Bacteria; phylum Pseudomonadota; class Gammaproteobacteria; order Burkholderiales; family Burkholderiaceae_C; genus Hylemonella. The sequence goes on along the minus strand of DKJZ01000100.1, from coordinate 32,980 downwards.
GCACCCGACGAGCCCACCAAAGCGCCGGTGACGATCAGCAAGTCGTTGCTCAGCATGAAGCCCGTGGCCGCTGCGGCCCAGCCGGAGTAGCTGTTGAGCATGGACACCACCACGGGCATGTCGGCGCCGCCGATGGCCATCACCATGTGAACGCCAAACAACAGAGAAATCACGGTCATGATGATCAGCGGCGTCATGCCTTCGGCCACGGTTTTGGCGGCAATGAACTCGCGGCCAAACCAAATCACCACCAGCAATGCCACCAGGTTGAGCCAATGGCGACCGGGCAACAACAGGGGCTTGCCGCCGATCTTGCCGTTGAGCTTGCCAAAGGCAACCAAAGAGCCGGAGAAGGTCACGGCACCGATCAAGATACCGATGTAAATCTCCACCTCGTGGATGATTTTTTCAGCGCCTTCGAACTGCACCGAGGTGTCGATGTAGCTGGCGTAACCCACCAAGCACGCGGCCAAACCCACCAAGCTGTGCATAAGGGCCACCAGCTCGGGCATTTGGGTCATCTTGACCACTTTGGCCGCGTACAAACCAATGCCGCCACCCAAGACCAAGGCACCAATCACCCAGGCCAGGCCGGCTTCGCTCACGCGTGGGCCGTAGACCGTGGCCAGCACGGCCAAGGCCATGCCGATCATGCCGAACAGGTTGCCGCGGCGCGAGGTTTCTGGGTTGGACAAACCACCCAGACTCATGATGAACAAAATGGCAGCACCCAGATAGGCCACCGTTGCGAGACTTAAGGACATGATGTTTCTTTCTTGTTCTTATTTACGGAACATGGCGAGCATGCGGCGAGTCACGGCAAAGCCGCCAAACATGTTCACGGCGGTGAGCACAATGCCAGCAAAGGCCAGCCAACGAATCACCTCATCGGGGCGACCCGCAGTGCCCATCTCGGGCGGGGCAATTTGCACCAAGGCGCCAATGGCAATGATGCTGGAGATGGCATTGGTCACGCTCATGAGCGGTGTGTGCAGGGCGGGTGTGACGTTCCACACCACCATGTAACCGATGAAACAGGCCAGTACAAACACGGTCAGGTGCCCCAAGAAGGCTGCGGGCGCGTACGCCCCCACAAACCACAGCAGCACAGCGGCCACCGCAAACAAAATGGCCAGCGTTTTGGCCGGCATGGGCGCGCTGCTGCCGTGGCCGTGGCCGCTCTTTTTCTCCACCACAGGTGCGGCTGCCTTGGGGGCAGGCGCGGGGGCGGCTTTGAGCGGCGGGGCCGGCCAGGTGATGGCGCCGTCTTTCACCACGGTCAGGCCGCGGATGGCGTCGTCTTCCATGTTGACGTTGATCACGCCGTCTTTGGCCTTGCACAGCTCTTCGGTCAAGCGCAGCAAGTTGGTGGCGTACAACGTGGACGACTGTTTGGACAAACGCGAAGGCAAATCGGTGTAGCCCACGATGGTCACACCGTGCACCACCACCGCTTGGCCTGGCACCGTCAATTCGCAGTTGCCACCTTGCTCGGCGGCCATGTCCACAATGACGCTGCCGGGCTTCATGCTTTGCACCATCTCAGCGGTGATCAGCTTGGGCGCGGGCTTGCCTGGAATCAGCGCGGTGGTGATGATGATGTCCACCTCACGGGCCTGCTTGGCGTACATCTCGCGCTGTGCGGCCTGGAAGCCTTCAGACATGACCTTGGCATAACCGCCGCCGCCCGAGCCTTCTTCCTCGTAGTCCACCTTCACAAACTCGCCACCGAGCGAGACGACCTGGTCGGCCACCTCGGCGCGGGTGTCATTGGCACGCACAATCGCGCCCAAGCTGGCGGCCGTGCCAATGGCGGCCAAGCCAGCCACACCAGCACCAGCGATGAAGACCTTGGCCGGCGGTACCTTGCCTGCGGCCGTGATTTGACCATTGAAGAAACGGCCAAACGCGTTGGCCGCTTCAATGACGGCGCGGTAGCCGCTCACACCCGCGGTGGAGGTCAGTGCGTCCATTTTTTGGGCGCGCGACAAGGTGCGTGGCAAGCAATCGATGGCCAGCACTGTGGCTTTTTTGGCCGTGAACTGCTGCATCAACTCGGGGTTTTGCGCGGGCCAAACAAAGCCAATCAGGGCACTGCCCTCGCGCATGTGGGCCACCTCATCCGCACTGGGGGGGCGCACTTTGAAGACGATGTCGGAGCCGGCCCACAGCGCAGCGGCATCGCTCACCACCTCGGCACCTACCGCACGGTAAGCGTCGTCGCTGACATTGGCGCCTTCGCCAGCGCCGGCTTCAACCGCCACCGTGAAACCGAGTTTGATGAGTTTTTCCACCACCTCGGGCACCGTGGCCACGCGTTTTTCACCCGGGAAAACTTCCCGCGGTACACCAATGCGTTGCACTGGTTGGACTGAGCCAGCTTCCATACGTCATCTCCTAAATATGAACCATCTGCAGGGCGACCGGGGGCTAGAACCTCTAGAAACACCCCCATCACCACCCCGATAAGCGCCCAACGAGCACCAAACTTACAAGCCTGTAAGCTTAACTGAGAATTCCCAGCGCCCCAGGCCTGCACCACCACACCGGCCCCCACCACCTTCATAATGCATGCCCATGAACATGCGATGGAAACCCAGCGTCACCGTAGCCGCCATCATTGAGAAAGACGGCAAATTCATGCTGGTTGAAGAAATGACGCCCAACGGCCTCATGCTCAACAACCCCGCCGGCCACCTCGACCCAGGGGAATCTCCCCTGCAAGGGTGTGCCCGTGAAGCGCTGGAGGAAACCACCCACACCTTCACGCCCACGGCCTTGGTGGGCATTTATCTATCGCGCCTGCAGCGACCCACGCCAACGGGCGGCATCGAGGACATCACCTACCTGCGCTTTGCTTTTTGCGGCCAACTCGGCCCACAGGTCAGCGGCGCGCAGCTGGACCACGGCATCGCACGAACCCTTTGGCTCAGCCCCGAGGAGGTGCGCCAATCAGCCGCGCGTCACCGCAGCCCCCTGGTGCTGACCTGCATGGAAGACTACCTGCGCGGCCAGCGCTTTGCGCTCGAGACCATCACCACCGACCCCAGCGTGGCCCACTTCGGGGCGCTTTAAGCAGACTGCTCGCTACCTCAGGCCGCTTTGTAGTTGGTGGTGTCGACGGGCTCCGGCCCCTCGGCACTGACCATGGCATCACGCAGCCACTGGCGCGTGAGCGACTCTGACATCGGCTTGCTGAAGTAATAGCCCTGGCCGTAATCGCAGGCCATGCTTTTGAGCAATGCGAGTTGCCCCGGGCCTTCCACGCCCTCGGCCACCACTTTGAGTTTCATGTCGCGTGCCAAGGCCAAGACCGAGCGCACCAGCGCTTTTTGGTCGCTGCTGACCTCAAGGCCGTCGATGAACGACTTGTCAATTTTCAGCACATTGAAGGGCAGCTTGTTGAGGTAGCTCAGCGAGGAGTAGCCCGTACCAAAATCGTCCATGCACAGGGCAATGCCGCGGCGCATGAAACGTGGCAGCTCCACGTTGGCCATGCCCAGGTTTTTGATCACCGCAGACTCGGTCAGCTCCAGGCGCAGGTCATGCCCATGCAGGCCATAGCGCGCCATGAGGTTTTCCATCTCGTCAAACAAACCTTCACCCGAAATTTCTTGGCCAGAGATGTTCACACTCACGTACCAGCCCGGCATCCACAGCCCATCGAGCTTCCAGGCATGGATGCTTTGCATGGCCATCTCCATGACCAAGCGGCCGATGTCGGCAATCAGGCCCACTTCTTCGGCCAAGGGAATGAAATCGTTGGGGTTCACAAACCCGCGGGTGGGGTGGTTCCAACGCACCAGGGCTTCAAGGCCCACATGGCGGTGGGTGCTGATGTTGACGATGGGCTGAAAGTACAGCTCCAGTTCGCGTGACTTGATGGCCTGCGTCAGCTCGCGCTCCAGGGCCACGCGGTTTTGCACCGCTCGCTCCATTTCGGGCTCAAACATCACCACTTGGCCACGACCGCGCTTTTTGGCCTCGTACATGGCAATGTCGGCATCACGGATGAGGTCTTCGCCGCGGTCGTAGTAACCGTTGCAACGCACATACCCCAGGCTGGCACCCACCTTGATGGCGCGCCCAGACAGTTGCAAGGGTTGGGCAATTTCGTGAATTAAGGCCTGCGCCAGCACGTGCTGCTCAGACAGGCTCACGGTGTTGTCGGTCATCACCACAAACTCATCGCCACCAAAGCGAGCGGCCATGCCGCGCGTGCCCACCCTATCCTTGATGGCTTTGCTCACCCGCGCGCCCACCTCTTTGAGCAAGGCATCGCCCTGCTGGTGGCCCATGGTGTCGTTGACCTGCTTGAAGTTGTCCAGGTCCATGAGGAACACGCCCATGCCACCCGTGGAGTCGGCAGGTCGGTTGCATAACAGGTCGTCCATCTCTTTGGTGATGAAGTCGCGGTTGTACAGGCCAGTGAGCTTGTCGGTGCCGGCCTGGGTGACCATGAGCGCCATTTCTTGGCGACGCAGTTCTTGCAAGCGCTTCACGGTGGCAAACATCCACAACACGCACATCACCACGGCTGCGCAAGGTAAAAACAAACTGGTGTCGATTTGGCCGAACTCTTGCGCGAGTGATTGCACCAGCAATTGCGCCAAACCACCCCCCAAAAAGATGACCAAGCCCAGACCGTAGTACACATCTGAAATGCTTTTGTTGAAGAGTGCCCTGGCCACGATGGTCAGGGTGCCAACCACAAACAGCGTGACCAACATCTCAGCCATCTCAAAACGCCACAGCATCATCGGGGTCAGCACCACAAGGGCCGCAGCCAGGGCCACACAAGCCAAGTACACGCTGCGGTGCAACCAGCGCATGCCCGTGAAAATAGACACGCACACCCCCACCGTGAACATCAGGGCCGCCACAGCAAGCACCTGCGCCATCAAGTACTGGTCGCCACGCGGCCAAAAGTCAAACATGGCCTCAGCCATGCCGTAAGACTGCAAAAGCCACAACCACAAGGCGGTGGTGAAGGCCAAGTTGGCGCGCACGATGGGTTCTTTGCTCCGCCCAAAAAAGATGACTGACACCAGCAAGATCGTCATCAGCGCGGTGGCCAGTGCGGCCAAGCCAAAAAACACCCGGTGGCTGCTGAGCTCAAAGTCATTGCGCTCGGCCAGCAGCACCGCTGGTGACGTACTTTTGTCGGTTTGCACAATGACCACCAGCCCTTGCTGGCCACCCTGGGCTGGCAACTCAAAATTTGGATGGATGCTCAGCACGTCGCGGTTGTTGAAATCCACCTGCCGCCCCGACACGCGCACAAACGGGCACCCCTTGGCGTCCATGCCGGTGAGCCAAAACAACTCGGCCACATGGTCTTTGGCGTAAACCACGGGCTTTTGCAGGCGCTTGCCAGGCATCACGCCAAAGGCGTAGCTGGGGCGGCGAGGGTCCAGACCTGGCCAGGTCACAGGCTCACAGCCTTGCGCGCTCGGGCTGGCCGACAGCACCTTGTGCTGCCAAGTCTCCCAGGCCTGCGCCTGGGCGCTGGCGGCAGGGCCTTGGGGGGCGCGCCACAGCTCTATCACCTCTTGGGCTTGTGCTGTGGGTAAGAGCCAAACCAGGCCGCAAGCAGCCGCCGCTAACCACAGGGCGCATGTGATGAGCCAGCGCTTAAGGTGCGAGACCGGGGCCACGGGCGTGGCCATGGCATGCGGCTGGTGGGTGGGTGGGCGCTGTTGAGGCGGCTTGGAGATGATCATGTCAGCCCTCAAAGTTGTGGGGCTCTGGCAAACGCTCCAAGGCGGCTTGCGCAAACAGGTTGCCTTGCATGAGGCGCACACCGATGTCGCGCAAGGTGTTGCGCTCTTGCTTGCTCTCCACGCCTTGGGCCACCACGGTGATGCCCAGGCGCTGCGCGATGCGCACGATGCCGTCAACAATTTCGCGGCGCACAAAGTTGTTGTGCAAGTTGCGGATCAAGCGGCGATCCAGCTTGACCAGATCGGGCTGGAAATCGGCCAGCAAACCCAGGCCGCTGTGGCCCGAGCCAAAGTCGGTGATGGCGGTTTGGTACTGGTGGCTGCTGTGCTGCGCAAAAATTTGGCGCAACAGCTCGGGGTTGCGCACGTATTCGCGCTCGGAAATGTCAAAAATCAGACGCTGGCGTGGAAAACCCAGCTTGTCGGCCATGGCCAAAGTGGCAGCGACACCGGTGGCCTCGTGGTAGATGGCATCGGGCAAGATGGCCAGGCTCAGGCGGGTGTCGCCACGCTTGTGCAACCCAAGCTCACAGGCTTGGGCCATGGCTTTGTGGCGGCACAGCATGTCGAGTTGGTGTTGCACCTCATCGCCCAGTCGGCTGGGCTCGGCGCCTGCTGGCAAAAAACCAGAACGGCGGATGAGCGCCTCGTAAGCCACGGTTTGCTGCGTGCTCACGTCCACCAAGGGCTGGTACGCCACCACAAAATGCGGCTGGGCGTGTTTGTAAGCGTCGGTTTGGGCTTGGGTGTTGCTGCTGGCCAGGCTCAAATGGCGTTGGCCCAGCACCTCTTGGGCAGGCACCCCTTTGGCTGGCACCCATTCGGCCGACACCTGCGCGGTCATGTAGCCGCCGCCGTCATCGTTTTGGTTGGCCTCAGCCGTGTTGTCTTGCCTGGCCGATTTGCTGTCTTGGTTTTCTTGTGGATGCATGCTGCCCCCTGTGTGCCGAAAATCCAGAAAACTTTGGACCCAAACGTGCGTGGGGCAAAAGGCTTCTTATATAAAAAGTAATCTTGGCTTGGTTTTAAAAACCAGACACAGGGTCACCGATGCGCAACAAACCAAGTTCCAGGGCCAAGAACAACCTGCTCACCCTTTGCTCAGAGAAAAAAACAGGTGTTTTCATTCTAGGGCAGCACCTTGACAGTGCCGATGCCACCATGGCTGCGAGCGGTTTTTTCGCTCACAATAGGCTTGTTGTGAAGCCTGACTATAAAACCTATATTTACTGCGGATCATATATTTTTATACCCGACAACAGAAAAAGGTCTTTATTTAAAAGGTACATGTCATATTAATTAGACATAATTGTCATTTAAATATGACACATGTATTTTTTGACGCAATGCCATGACAGCGCCGGGTGTCATACGTCTTCAGACAGCGCCTCCTTGCGCCCAGGGCTGAGCGGGCAAGCAACCAGGCCTTGCTAAGCCACATGCGGCTTGGCTGGGCATCCACCGCAGGTGCGTGTGTTTGGCGCTGGCTGGCGTTGACAAATTGCGATGTCAGTTGGTGTAGCCATGGGCAGATTGGAAAATATGTTGCGTCGGCGCGGATAATCGGTGCGGTATGGGAACCTTGAAGCAACGTGTGGTGGTGGGCCTGAGCGGCGGCGTGGACTCGGCGGTGACCGCCTGGCTGCTCAAACAGCAGGGCCACGAGGTGGTGGGCATCTTCATGAAAAATTGGGAAGATGACGACGACACCGAGTACTGCTCGAGCAACATCGACTTTGTGGACGCTGCAGCCGTGGCCGATGTGATTGGCATCGAGATCGAGCACGTCAACTTTGCAGCCGACTACAAAGACCGCGTGTTTGCCGAGTTTTTGCACGAGTACCAAGCCGGGCGCACGCCCAACCCCGATATTTTGTGCAATGCCGAGATCAAGTTCAAAGCCTTTCTCGACCACGCCATGCGCCTGGGCGCCGACAAAATTGCCACCGGCCACTACGCCCGCGTGCGTCACAACCCGGCCACTGGCTTGCACGAGTTGCTCAAAGGCCTGGACGCCTCCAAAGACCAGAGCTATTTTTTGCACCGCTTGAACCAAGCGCAGCTGGCCAACACCTGGTTTCCGGTGGGTGAGCTGCACAAAACCGAGGTGCGCCGCATTGCCGACGAGATCGCTCTGCCCAACGCCAAAAAGAAAGACAGCACCGGCATTTGCTTCATTGGCGAGCGGCCGTTTCGTGAGTTTTTGAACCGCTACATTGCCAAAGAACCCGGCCCCATCAAAAACGACAAAGGCCACGTGCTGGGCCAGCACGTGGGCCTGAGTTTTTACACCCTGGGCCAGCGTCAGGGCTTGGGCATAGGCGGCGTGAAAACCAAAGGCGCGCAACGCGGCGGCGGCGACCATGCGCCCTGGTTTGTGGCGCGCAAAGACATGGCCACCAACACCCTGTATGTGGTGCAGGGCCACGAGCACCCTTGGCTGCTGTCACACCGCCTGTACGCCCAAAACGCCAGCTGGGTGGCGGGGCATTCGCCTTTGAATGCTGCATATGCCGCAAAGACCCGCTACCGGCAAACAGACTCACCCTGCAGCTATGAAACTGATAGCAGTGGTTTTGCGCTGAGCTTCCCACAAGCCCAATGGGCGGTGACACCTGGCCAGTCTGCCGTGCTTTACGACGGCGAGGTGTGTTTGGGTGGCGGGGTCATTAGCGGGGTGACTGATGCGGCCAGTGCCGCAACAACTAAACCTTAATTGCCATGAAATTTGTAGCTTGTCTAAAACTGCCAGGTCAAACATCAGGCCTTCGGGGGAACCATCGCCTTGCCCAAGGCATCTTAGCCTTGGGTCTTGCGTGCTTGCTTGGCGTGACAGCGCAGGCTCAACAGCAACAGAAACCAGCAGGCATGGACCGCACCGAAGTGACCGTGGGCGCCGTGGCCCGTTATGCGCAGGCCACCGGCTTTGTGTCGCAAGCCGAGAAGCAAGGCTGGAGCTTGACCTTTGAGGGCGGCTGGGCCAAACGCCCCGGCTGGTCGTGGGCCAAGCCCTATGGCCAAAGCGCTGCACCGGATGAGCCTGCGGTGCACCTCAACTTTAACGAAGCCCAAGGCTACTGCCGCTGGGCTGGCCAGCGCCTGCCCACCGCACGCGAGTGGCGGCAGTGGGCCTACACCGAACAGCGCACCACCCCCACAGCGCCCTTTGTGCAAGGCCAAACCTACCCTTACCCCACCGGCGACACACCCCAAGGCGCGCACTGCCTGGGCGACTGCGGCAACCGCACAGCAGGCGTGTCCCATGCACAAACCTCACGCGGTTTGGGCCACTCCCGCGTGGGCACCACCACAGCTGGTGTGAACGGCTTGTTTGACATGGGCGGCAATGTGTGGGAATGGGCGCAAGGCGACAACCCCGGCGGCGCCGAGCAACCCACCCTGGGCGGCTCATGGTGGTATGGCGCAGGCCCCATGCACCGCGACCACCAAGCCACCAAACCCCGCGACCTGAGCGTGGTGTACGTCGGGTTTCGCTGCTTCACGCCTTGAAACCAACCTACGCGATCAAGGTCATGCCGGCGTGCTTTGTGGCCTTGACGTCAAAGGTCATCGTCTGCCCGCATCCAGCAGCAGAGGCCGTGCGCTCAATCAGGCAATCAGCAAAATCAGCTTTGCCATCACCAAACACACGAAGGGCTCGCAGAACCTGGTCTGCACGCTCCACCAACAACTGCTTGGTGCGCAAAATAACTTCCAAGGCCTGCGCAACTTGGCCGTCTGTCAGGTCATAACAAGAGGTCAGCACCCAATACAACTCCACCACCGACACCATGGTGATGTAGCCCGGGTTCTCGACATCCAATGACTCGATCAGCTTGGTCGCCTTCGAAGACTGCTTGGCGTCGTCTTGCATGATGTAGCGCACCAAGACGTTGGTATCCAGACCGATCATCGCGCTGCAGCTCCGCGCTGCGCGATGGCCACATTCATGGCTTCAACAGAGACGCTCTTTTGAGTGGCGCCGAACATGCCCTTGAGTGCGGTGACATCACTGGTTGCTGCCACGAATTCATAACGGCCCGGACCAACCAGGACGAACTCAACGCGGTCCCCGGTATCCACCTTCAAGTCCCTGCGAACCTCGGCGGGGATGGTGATTTGGCCTTTGGATGTGAGTGTTGCTGTAGACATGATGCGCCCTTTTCCTTACTTTAAAGTAAGGATCATTGCATGGCAAGCGAGGTTGGCGATTTCCGCACTGCGCAAAAAAAGCCCGCATTCACTGAGAAGGCTACTCAAGCGCTTCCAAATCGGGTGAATGCACGGTTTTTTTCTGTAGTAACTACGGCCTCTGCGACCAGTTCAGAGGTCATCGTCAAAGCTAGTTAGCAAAGTACGCTTGGTGAATGGCCAAGACGAATGCTTGCGCTTGCACCAACAAATCGCGAGCATCTGAGAGATCGACTGAGTCAGCCACGTAGTCAGCCACAATGCGTGTCTCTTCGGCACGTTTAGCATACGTCCCAGGTCTCGTGTCAAGGGACCATCTTTGACCAGATGCAAACCAAACGCGGTGATCAGGCCGCTGTGGGTACGTGCAACATCTGAGGGTACGGGTGCACCCGATGCTAAAAGTGCGGCACGCGCAGCATCAAACATGGCGTAATACGCTCGGTTGCAAGCCCCATCCACATCGCCCGTTGCCAAGAGGGTGGCGGCAGAATCGCAAGCACGCTGGGCTTTGACCATCCACTCTTGCGCAGCCTCTTTTGGCGTCACAGGTACACCCCGTCTTTGGCGATGTTTTTTAACAATTCAGGATTGAAAGAGTGCTCTGGGTCTGCCCAGTCGTCCATCCAAACCGGCAAAGGGGACACATTGATCCCCGTCTCCAACAACACATCAAAAGCCACATCAGCCATGGCCAATTTGGTGGGTAACAAACGCATGTGCTCCCCCTTTAGGAGCACAGCCACATCGGCATCACTGTCGGGACGGTGGGTGCGCCGGGCGCGACTGCCGAACAAGATGGCTCCGGCCAAATCGAACTGCAAAGACAACTTAGCCACAAACACGCGTGCTGCGTGTGTGGTGGCGGAATCGATGTCTCCGATGTTGACCATACGACGCTATGGTCTAAAACGGTTATACACAGGTTTTCTATGTAAACAGCTTGCAATATGTTGATTCAAAGATGTTTTTTTGAATTTTTCTCTTTGACGAAGTCAACATATTAAGGTCTTTTCTTGTCTTGTTTACTTTTTTTACTTGAGGGGGGTGCAGGGGGGAGGCGGGGACCTGTGGATATCTGCGTATGTCGCTGCCCACAAGCAAGAAGCACGACAAGCCCATTGTTTCGATGGCTGCAGCTGTTCATTACTACCGTCGGCAGAAGGCGCTGCATTGGAGCGACGACAAGCGGAAGAACAAGGCAACGACAGAGGACTACGTGTTTCTGCCCTCGTATGGACGCACGTCGGCAGCAGACACAAAGGAACAGATTGAAAAGCATAGGGGTGCAGCACTGACACAGCTACAGCGTCAGTTCAGCGTCTTGCTTGCCCACTGTGGGCTTGCTGAGGGGGCACGCGGGGAAGAACGCAGTCTTTACAGCCTACGCCACACTTGCATAATGTATAGATTGCTTTACGGCGAGGGTTTGGATTTGTTCACGCTCGCACGCAACGCACGCACATCAACCGAAATGATTGAGCGTTTCTATGCATCCCACTTAGAAGGTGAGATGAATATTGAGATGCTTCAAAGCCGAAGAGGAAAGAATAAATGACAAATGGAATAAATCGCAGATATGGAATAATGACAGTTGCCATAATTATGGCGCTTATATCCCTACTTACTGGAACCAAAGGCAGCCCCTACACAGTCTTTTGGATGTATGCAGCCTATCTTTCCTACAAAGGCGACATTAATACTCTTAAAAGCTATCTTGTAATATTGATTTGGATAAATGCAATTATAGCCGCCGGGATTATTCTTTTTGTGGATTCGAAAAATCTACAGTGGATTCTACCTGGCTCCGAATCACATATCATATTTGTTATTGCGGTAGGCATCCCACTCGCAGTAAAGGTTGCAATTCTATTGCGAATAAACAGCCTACTCAATATCGAAACAGCAGAGACAAAAGAATCAGAAGTAAAAATAACAAATAATTTTCCCACACAAAGTGTCTCACAGCCTCAAAGGGTGGCAAGCAAAAAATTACCAGAAAGTATAGAGGACGCATACGGAAGAATTTCGCAAGCTATGACGCCAAACACACAACCTCAAAATACTAATATTAAAATTGACGAAATTAAAAAAGCAACAATAAATATAGAAGTCAATTCACAAAACTCTCAGCCATCTATCACAGATTGGGAAATGGCGCTATCAGAATATAATGGGGATGGCAGGAATAATGGTTTATGGGCGAAAATCTTTGCAGATAACAATGGCGATGAAAATCTTACAAAGGCACAATACCTAAAGACAAGAGCCAATCAAATTCTACAGCAAAGGGTTATTGACGAGAACAATAAAAGAGCAAACACTTATGGCAGCGCAAGCAATTCAACTTGTATAGAAAATGAAGCACTCAATAGGCATCAATCAGCTTTCAGATTCCCAATTTATCGACTTGCCAATGGAAACTATGCAATTTACCACAATTGGAAATACAAAATATATTCAACACTCGAAAGCCTAAACAACGCAATCGATACATACGAAAGAAGCGAGCTATTTCCAAAAGAAGGCTTGATTGAGGAATACGTAAAGAAATGAATACACGTTTCTTTGAAGCCATTCGAGCATTAGCTACAAGCGAAATGGGTAGCAGAGATAGATGTGTTCTTGCTATGCAAATATTGGAGAAGATGCACCCAAATGAATTGGATAACTTTCCCATTGTGAAAAGCCGTCTAAACAAACTGCGTGACGAGCTTGGAAAGGAGGGAATGCATCAAAATAGGACTATTTTTTTAGACAAATATCAAAATACAGCCGCTGGAAGAACGAATAAGAAATACAGCAAGTACGCAAAAGAATTGTTTTCGATTTGGGTTTTATTGGAAATAGAAAAGCCCGCACAAAGCGGGCTTGAAAGAGTCGATTAAATTGACGCTACAGACTACGCTTTACGCGATATCTCATCGTTAGTCTGATAGTCTGATAGTAGCGACGATTATGTGGCTTTGCGTCATAGACAGCATCCAACGCAGCCATTAGCGCATCGTCGTCTATGCTGTAGCCCTCAGCCTTAATAATAGCCTCAGCGCGAGGGAAGAACACGTGTGGTTCGCAAGGTGGCACGTGCAGCGTCTCGCATCGGCTACGAACGCCAATGTCAATTTTCCCAATTTCGTTCGTCGTCATAATCGTTATATCTACCTCCCTATACTCGTCGAGCACCACTCGAAAGGCGTCTCTTGCTTTGGTATCGAAATTCACCTCTTCAATAACGTTGTAGCTGAAGCGTTGATTGTTGGGTGTGAATAGCTTGTCGAATTGCTTATTGCGTGTAAATTGACTGTAGATTTCCTTACTGCTGTTCAAATCACACGAACGCACTCGATTGATTTGCGGTTCAAATCCTTCAATCTGCTACGGTATTAGTTCCGACAATAGGCTTTTACGAGCAACGATAAATGCGAAATTGAACAGCCAAGGGTTTCGAGGAGGCTGCAAAGATCGAGAGAATGGAGCCATGAACAAAAGACCACACAGATTTGCACCCGAGGTGCGAGAACGCGCTGTACGCATGGTGCAAGAGCACCGGGCTGATTACCCATCGCTTTGGGCTGCTGTGCAGTCCATTGCGCCCAAGATTGGCTGCACCGCCGAGACGCTGCAGGAATGGGTCAAACGTACAGAAATCGATGCCGGCCAGCGCGCAGGCACAACCACTGCTGAGATGCAGCGCATCAAAGACCTGGAGCGTGAGGTCAAGGAATTGCGACGTGCCAACGAGATATTGAAGACGGCAAGCGCTTTTTTTGCTCTTGTCGGATCGACCGCCAACTCAAACGATAAAGGCGTACATAGACCGTCACCGAGACAGCTTTGGGGTCGAGCCCATTTGCAAAGTACTGCAAATGGCCCCATCGTGTTACTGGCGTCATGCGGCAAGACAACGCAACCCCGAACTCAGGAGTCCACGGGCCAAGCGCGATGATGTTCTGGCTTTGGACGTGCAGCGCGTCTGGCATGCCAATTGGCAGGTCTATGGCGCTGACAAAGTCTGGCTGCAAATGAACCGTGAAGGTCATCGAGTGGCTCGCTGTACGGTTGAGCGATTGATGAGCCGCCTTGGCTTGCAGGGCGTGCGTAGAGGTAAATCGGTGCGAACCACGACGCCAGACACTTCTGCGCCAAGCCCACTGGACCGGGTCAACCGTGTGTTCAAGGCTGACAGGCCCAACCAGTTGTGGGTGTCGGACTTTACCTATGTGAGCACATGGCAGGGCTGGCTGTACGTGGCCTTTGTCATTGACGTGTATGCCCGGCGTATTGTGGGCTGGCGGGTTAGTCGCACCATGCAAACGGACTTTGTGCTCGATGCGCTCGAGCAAGCGTTGTTTGATCGCCAGCCTGATACCAACGATTTGATTCATCATTCGGACAGGGGGTCGCAATATGTCAGCATTCGTTACACCGAGCGGCTGGACCAGGCAGGTATCAAACCTTCGGTTGGCAGCAAGGGAGATTCGTATGACAACGCGCTGGCAGAAACCATCAACGGCCTGTACAAGGCCGAGTTGATTCACCGTCGTGGGCCGTGGAAGAACAGGGAATCCGTGGAGCTGGCCACCCTGCAGTGGGTGCATTGGTTCAACCACACCAGACTACTCAAAACCATAGGAGGCATACCGCCGGCAGAGGCTGAGGCAAACTACTGGAAGCAACTCGAATCAAACCTCGAGTCAGCTGCTTGCACTTAAACTAATTTGCCTCCTCGAAACCCGGGGCTGTTCACTATGTCTTCAGCAACGCGCACCCGGGTGGAAGTGGTGACAAGCGTTCAGCGCCGCAGGCGCTGGACCCCAGAGCAAAAGCTTGAAATCGTCAAACAGACCAACGAACCTGGCAGCTCAGTTTCAATGGTTGCCAGGAAATTTGGCATCACAGCAGCGCAACTCTTTCAATGGCGAAAGGCCTACCTTCAAGGCTCGCTGATGGCTGTGGGCGCCAACGAAACCGTGGTGCCCGCGTCTGAACTCCAAGAGGCCATGCGCCGCATAAAACAACTCGAAGGTGCGCTGGGCCGCAAGACTTTGGAGAACGAGATTCGCAAGGAGGCAGTGGACTTCGCCAAAGCAAAAAAGTGGATTGCGCGCTCGCCAGTATTGCCCGGGGGCGAGCAGTGAGGGCCGTCTGCCATGCCCTTAGCGTGTCACGCAGCCATGTACTGGCCAAGAGAGATCGCCCGTCCGAGTGGACAGACTTGAGAAAGTCACCACCGCGCAACGATGACGCTGCCGTCAAACAAGCCATTGCCAACATGGTGAAGGACCGCGCCACCTATGGCTACCGCCTTGTCTGGGCTCGCTTGCGGCTGGCGGGGCATGACCGGGTCAACCACAAGCGGGTTTACCGGGTGATGCGCGATGAAGGTTGGCTTTTGTACCGACATGGCGAAAAGCCCGTCGACACCAGAAAGCATGAAGGCAAAGTGGCCGTCAAGGAAAGTGATGTGCGCTGGTGTTCGGATGGCCTGGAGCTGTCATGCGACAACGGCGAGAAGGTACGCGTGGCATTTGCGCTGGACTGCTGTGACAGGGAAATCATGAGCTGGGTGGCGACCACCAAAGGCATCGACGCGGCCTTGGTGGGTGACTTGATGATGCAGGCGGTGGAGAACAGGTTCGGCCCGGATGGCAAGCCGCCCAAGCCCATTGAATGGCTAACCGACAACGGCAGCTGCTACACGGCGGCCGAGACCAGGAGCTTTGCCAAGCAATTGGGGCTCAAGCCAGTGACCACACCGGTGACCAGCCCGCAAAGCAACGGCATGGCAGAGAGCTTCGTGAAAACATTGAAACGGGACTATGCCAAACTGGCCGATCGACCCGACTCGCAAACGGTGATGGCGCTATTGCCCAAATGGTTCGATGACTAGAATTCTTACCACCCGCACAGCGCACTGGGCTATGTGCCCGCCAAGCTGTTCAGGGCAAAACGAGCGGTAAATTAAACATACCGGCGGTACTGGGCTACGGGGTCAAGACCAGCCTGACACTTTTTTACCATAAATATAGTTAGTAGATAAGTTCTCATCTTAACCTAAGCCACAACTTCGTTGTAAACAATAAAAAACCCACTCCTCAAATGAGAAGTGGGTCAGTTGTTTACAACCTAAGAAAGTTAGGTGCTAGAACGGAATATCGTCGTCCATGTCGTCAAAGCCGCTGGGCGCGCGGGCCGGGGCTTGGCGCTGCTGCACAGGGGCTGCGGCTTGAGGGGTGGGGCGCTGAGGGGCTGCGCGGCGTTGCATACCGCCACCGTCTTCGTCGGGGCCACCCATGCCTTCGCGTTTACCCAGCAGCTGCATTTCTGTGGCGATGATGTCCACCGTGTTTTTTTCCACGCCCGACTGGTCGGTGTACTTGCCGTACTTGAGGCGGCCTTCGACATACACCGGCTGGCCTTTTTTCACATACTCACCGGCAATTTCGGCCAGGCGGTCGTAAAAGGTCACGCGGTGCCACTGGGTGTCTTCAATGGTTTCGCCAGAGTTGCGGTCTTTGCGGCGGCTTGAGGTGGCAATGCTCACATTGGCCACGGCCTGGCCCGAGGGCAAATAACGGATTTCGGGGTCGCGGCCGCAGTTGCCCACGAGGATAACTTTGTTAACGGATGCCATGGCAATTTCTCCAGATGAATGCCCGCATTATGGCTTGCGCAGCGCGGGTGTGCGCATGGGCCACGCGACCAGCAGCCAGGCAGCCATGGCCGCGCTGCACACCCAGAACAGCCCGGCCAGCCCCTGATGTTTGAGGAGCCAGCCCCCGGCTGCGCCACCGACAAAAAATCCCAAAGACTGCAAGGTGTTGTACACCCCCAAAGCCGCCCCGCGCACATGGGCGGGGGCCAGGCGCGAAGCCAGGCTGGGCTGGGTGGCCTCAAGCACGTTGAATCCGCAGAAAAACACCAGCAGCAAAGCCGCCAAAGCCCACAAGGAGGGCGTGCTACCCATCCACAAAAGGCCCAGCTGCACCAGCAAAATCAAGCCTATCGAGGCCAAAAACACGGCCCGCAAATAGCCACGCCGCTCCAGCGGAAACAGCGTGGTGCCCATCACCACAAACGACAGCAGCACCGCTGGCAAATACACCTGCCAATGCGCCGCGCTGGGCAAGCCGGCCTGCACCAACAAGGTGGGCACAGCCACCCACATGCCCAGCTGCACCGCGTGCAGCACAAACACACCCACATCAAGCCGCAGCAAGGCCGGCATGCGCAGCACCTCGAGCAAGCCCGAACGCGCCGCGTCTTTTTTCTCGGGCTCAGCAGGCACCCACCACACCACCACGGCCATGCCCGCCAAGGTCAAGCAGGCGGTCAGGGCAAACAGGCCAGACAAACCCATCCAAGTCACCAGCAAGGGTGCCAAGACCAACGAGAGCGCAAACATCAAACCAATGCTCGAGCCCACCAGCGCCATGGCCTTGGTGCGCACCACATCGCGGGTTTGGTCGGCCAGCAAGGCGGTGACCGCCGCCGACACCGCGCCCGCACCCTGCAAGGCGCGCCCGGCAATCAGCACCTCCAAGGTGCTGGCCAGCGCCGCCACCACGCTGCCCAGGGCAAACACGGCCAAGCCGATCAAAATCACGCGCTTACGCCCATAGCGGTCAGAGGCCATGCCAAACGGGATTTGTAATATGCCTTGCGTCAGGCCGTAAATGCCCATGGCCAGGCCCACGCGCGCGGGGTCATCGCCCCCGGGGTAACGGGCGGCTTCGAGGGCAAACACCGGCAAGACCAAAAACAAGCCCAGCATGCGCAGGGCAAAAATGCTGGCCAGCGAGAGGCTGGCGCGCACTTCCAGCGGCGTCATCGCAGTGGCATCTCGGACAGTGGCGTCGGGGGCAGATGGGGTCAGGGCGGGGGTAGACACGAACAGTTACAGCAAGCCTTCACAAGCTGCCATTGTCGGCCATGCAAAGCGCAGTTGCCCTTGACTCACTATCATGGAGGGTTTTGTTGAGCCGCGAACTTTGAACACCCCCACACCCCCTGACCTGATCGTCCGCCAAGCCCTGTCTGAATTTGAGACCCAAGCCGCTGCGCCCACCGCGCCTGGGGGTACCTACTTGGGCTCAGCGTTGCAACGCATCAGCATCCGTGGGGCACGCACGCACAACCTCAAAAACATCGACCTCGACATCCCGCGCAACCAGCTGGTGGTCATCACCGGGCTGAGTGGCTCGGGCAAATCCAGCCTGGCCTTTGACACGCTGTACGCCGAGGGGCAGCGCCGGTATGTGGAGAGTTTGTCCACCTACGCGCGGCAGTTTTTGCAGCTGATGGACAAGCCCGATGTGGACCTGATTGAAGGCCTGTCGCCAGCGATTTCCATCGAGCAAAAAGCCACCAGCCACAACCCACGCTCCACCGTGGGCACGGTGACCGAGATCCACGATTACCTGCGCTTGCTGTACGCGCGTGCAGGCACACCGGTGTGCCCCGAGCACGGGCAAGCGTTGCAGTCGCAAACCGTGAGCCAGATGGTGGACGCGGTGATGGCCTTGCCGCAAGACACCCGCCTGATGATTCTGGCGCCGGTGGCGCGCGAGAAAAAAGGCGAGTTTGTTGAGCTGTTCAACAGCATGCAAGCGCAAGGCTATGTGCGGTTTCGCATCAACGGCGAGGTGGTGGAGTTTGACCAACTGCCCGCGCTGAAGAAAACCGAAAAACACAACATCGACGTGGTGGTGGACCGCCTTAAAGTGCGCGCCGATGGCGAGGGCCAAGCCAGCTTGAAGCAACGCCTGGCCGAGAGCTTTGAAGCTGCGCTGCGCATTGCCGATGCACGCGCCATTGCCTTAGAGATGGACGGCGACAAAGAGCATGTGTTCAACGCGCGCTTTGCTTGCCCCAGCTGCACCTATTCCATCAGCGAGCTCGAGCCGCGGCTGTTCTCGTTCAACTCGCCGCAGGGTGCTTGCCCGGCGTGTGATGGCATCGGCGCGCAAGAGTTTTTTGACCCGCAACGGGTGGTGGCGTTTCCCTCGCTCAGCCTGGCCAGTGGCGCCATCAAAGGCTGGGACCGACGCAACGCCTACTACTTCACCATGCTCGAGAGCCTGGCCAAGCATTACGGCTTTGACATCGAAGAGCCGTTTGAGAGCTTGCCCGCCCAGGTGCAGCACACCTTGTTGTTTGGTTCGGGCGAAGAAGAGATCAAGTTCAGCTACATCACCGATGGCAGCGCGGGCAAGAAGGTCAGCAAAAAGCATGCGTTCGAAGGCATCATCCCCAACATGCAGCGGCGCTACCGCGAGACCGACTCGGCCTTGGTGCGCGAAGACCTCGGCCGGCTGCGCAACATCCAAGCCTGCCCTGAATGCGCGGGTTCGCGCTTGCGCCGCGAAGCACGCTTTGTGAAGCTGGGCGAAGGTGCGCAAAGCCGTGCCATTTTTGAGGTGAGCCACCTCACCTTGCGCGAGTGTTTTGCGTATTTCGACACGCTGCAACTGCGCGGCGCCAAGGCTGAAATTGCTGACAAAGTGGTGCGCGAAATTCGCCTGCGCTTGAAGTTCCTCAACGACGTGGGCTTGAACTATTTGAGCCTGGACCGCAGTGCAGAAACACTCAGTGGTGGCGAGGCGCAGCGCATCCGCTTGGCCAGCCAAATTGGCTCGGGTTTGACGGGTGTGATGTACGTGCTCGATGAGCCCAGCATTGGCCTGCACCAGCGCGACAACGACCGGCTGATTGGCACGCTGATCCATTTGCGCGACATCGGCAACAGCGTGCTGGTGGTCGAGCACGACGAAGACATGATGCGTGCGGCCGACCATGTGATTGACATGGGGCCAGGCGCTGGCGTGCACGGCGGGCGTGTGGTGGCCCAAGGCACCTACGAGGCCATCAAAGCCAATCCCGCTTCGCTCACCGGCAAATACCTCAGTGGCGCTTTGCAAATTGCGGTGCCGAAGCGGCGCACGCCCTGGCTGCCGGTGGTGCCAACCAAAGCCCCGGTGCTCAAGGCCAAAGCCAGCGCCGCCGCGCAGGCCTGGGCGGTGCGCCAAGAACAGCACATCGCCACCCAAGGCGAGTTGCAAGCCATCCGCGTGGTGGGTGCCACGGGCCACAACCTGAACAACGTCACGGTGGATTTCCCGGTGGGCTTGCTCACCTGCGTGACTGGGGTGTCGGGCTCGGGCAAATCGACCTTGGTCAACGACACGCTGTATGCCTCGGTGGCACGCTCGCTCTACCGCTCGCACGACGAACCCGCGCCTTGCGAAGCGGTTGAAGGCATCGAGTATTTCGACAAGGTCATCAACGTGGACCAGTCGCCCATTGGGCGCACGCCGCGCTCCAACCCGGCCACGTACACGGGCCTGTTCACCGCGATACGCGACCTCATGGCCGAGGTGCCCATGGCACGTGAACGCGGCTACGGCCCAGGGCGTTTTTCTTTCAACGTGGCTGGTGGCCGCTGCGAAGCCTGCCAGGGCGACGGCATGGTGAAAGTGGAAATGCACTTTCTGCCCGATGTGTACGTGCCCTGCGATGTGTGCCAGGGTCAACGCTACAACCGCGAAACCCTGGAAGTGCTCTACAAGGGCAAGAACATCGCGCAAATTTTGGACCTCACGGTCGAGGCGGCGTATCAATTTTTAAGCGCCGTGCCCACGATTGCGCGCAAGTTGCAAACCCTCTTGGATGTGGGCTTGAGCTATGTGCGCCTGGGCCAATCGGCCACCACGCTCTCAGGCGGTGAGGCGCAGCGCGTCAAGCTGGCGCTGGAGCTCTCCAAGCGCGACACCGGCCGCACGCTCTACATTCTGGACGAGCCCACCACTGGCTTGCACTTTGCCGACATTGATTTGCTGCTCAAGGTGCTGCACCAGCTGCGCGATGCGGGCAACACGATCGTGATCATTGAGCACAACCTCGATGTGATCAAAACCGCGGATTGGCTCATCGACATCGGCCC
Organism: Hylemonella sp. UBA6679; assembly: GCA_002454975.1. Classification (GTDB taxonomy): domain Bacteria; phylum Pseudomonadota; class Gammaproteobacteria; order Burkholderiales; family Burkholderiaceae_C; genus Hylemonella. The sequence goes on along the minus strand of DKJZ01000100.1, from coordinate 12,124 downwards.
TGAAGGCGGCAGCGGCGGCGGCACCGTGGTGGGCGTGGGCACGCCCGAAGACTTGGCGGTCAACCCAGCGAGTTTCACCGGGCGTTACCTGCGACCTTTGCTGGGCTTGGCACCCGAGGCCCTTGCGCAGGGCGCCTGCGCGTGAGCCAAACCAAGGCCACGCCCTCCGTTTTGAGTGCCACCGACATGGTGGCCGCGCTGGGCGTCATTCTGATTTGGGGCTCAAATTTTGTGGCCATGAAGTTCGCGCTGCGCGACTTCACGCCCTTTCAGATGGGCGCTGCGCGCTACCTGGTGGCCGCCTTGCCCTTGGTGTTTTTCATCAAACCGCCGGCCATGCCTTGGAAGTGGGTGGTGCTCTACGGCCTGTTTCAGGGCGTGGGGCAGTTTGGCTTTTTGTTTCTGGCCCTCCAAGCTGGCATGACGGCTTCGCTGGCCTCGGTGCTGATGCAAACCCATGTGTTTTTCACCGCGCTGTTCAGCTTTGTTTTGCTGCGCGAGCGACTCAACCCGCCCTTGATCGGTGGGTTGGTGCTGGCGGCCCTGGGCCTGGCTTGTTTTGCGCTTAATTTTGTGGCTCGCCCAGAGGTGGTGGCGGTGACGGTGGCAGGCTTTGTGCTGAATTTATGCGGCGCAGCCATGTGGGCCATGTCCAACATCGTGGCGCGCAAAGCGCAGGGCGCCGCACCTGCTTTTGAGCCGCTGCCGTTTCTGGTGTGGAGCAGCACCGTGCCTGTGCTGCCCTTTGTGGCGCTGAGCTGGGCGTTTGACCCAAGCCCTGCCTCAGGCCTGGGCTGGCTGGAGCCCACCAAATGGGCCAGCGTGCCCCTGAGCTCTTGGCTCTCAGTTTTGTTTTTAGGTTGGGTAGCCACCATCTTGGCCTACACGCTGTGGACGGGCTTGCTCAAGCGCCACACCGCCAACCGCGTCGCGCCCTTCAGCCTGGGCGTACCCGTGGTGGGCTTGAGCGCAGGCATGTGGCTGCTGGGCGAACAGCTCCAGCCCCTGCAATGGGCCGGCATCGCCTTGGTGGTCTGCGCCCTGGCCTGCGTGATGCTGGGCGACCGCGTGGCCATCTGGACAAGGGCACGCATGAAGGCCTAGGCAAGGCGCATCAAATTGACATCAAATATGCCAATTGATATCATTTGCTGAACACTTTTAGGCAGACGCCATGTCATCCGTCACCATCCGCAACCTGCCCGAGGCCACGCATCGCAGCCTCAAACTCAGGGCCCAGCAGCACGGCCGCAGCACCGAGGCTGAAATTCGTTTCATCCTCGAACAAGCCGTCGCGCCGGTTCAAGGCTTAGGCGACGCTCTTGCCGCCATCGGTCGAGACGTGGGCGGCCTGGATCTAGCCATCAGCCGCGACCAACGCCCGGTTGACGCGGCCAGCTTTGAATGATCATCCTTGACACCAACGTGGTGTCCGAGCCACTCAAACCCAGACCCGATGCAGCGGTACTGGCCTGGCTCAATGCGCAGGCACCGCGCTCGCTGTTCATCACCAGCATCAGCTTGGCTGAGTTATTCGCAGGTATCGACAATCTGCCTGACGGGCAAAGGCGGCGCGCCTTGGCGCAGTCGCTCAGCGCGCAGCTGCTGGCCTTGTTTGCCGACCGGGTGTTGGGCTTTGACGCATCGGCAGCCACTGCCTTTGCCAACATCCACGCCCAAGCCAAACGCGCGGGTAACCCCATGGGTTTTGCCGACTGCAGCATTGCTGCTATTGCACAGGCACATGACTTTGCCCTGGCCACCCGCAATCTGCGGGACTTTCAAGGCACAGACATCCGCTTGATCAACCCCTGGGATCACAAGGCCCAAGCGTGAAGTCAAAACCGGTCTGAGGCCACGTAAAACATGAAAGTGACGCTCCTGTTTCAGGAGCGCCCGCTCAGCGGCCTAAGTCTTCGATGGCATCCATCACCAGGCCAGTGCCGATGGCGATGAGCAAAATGTCGCCCGCCACGCGCACAAAGCGGTGGCCCGAGGGTGGCGGACCCAGACGCACCAGCACATCGGGTTCGATGTCGTAATAAATCACCTCTCTGGGCAGCACATGGCCGCGGCGCCACAGCTTGGCTTGCCCAGGCGGCATACAGCCATTGTTCTTCTTGGCCAAACCGGGTGGGCAGCGGTAAGCGCCAGGGTAGGTTTGGCCGTAGTAATTTCGGATGATCTCGCGGTGCTCGTCGTGAAAATAAGCCTGTGCCAAACGAGGCCTGTCTTGCGGCCCTTCACGGCTGACGCTGCGACCACCATGGCTGCTGTGGTCTGCCTCGCGGCCGTCTGGCCGATCTCGCGCCTCACGTTCTTCACGGCTGCTTTGGCTGCTTTGGCTGCTTTGGCCAGTTTGAAGGTGCGCTCGCTCAGACGGGCTGTGCCGCTGCACGCGCTGCTCGGCTTTCTCGCCCCGCTCTGACCGCTCAGAGCGTTCTGAGCGATCCAAGCGCTGTGGGGGCTCGGCCCAGGTCTTGGGGCTGAGCAGCAAAGCGCCTGCCAGCGCGAAAAAAATCGCTGTGTGTGTTCTCGCGTCCATCGCAACTCCCGAAGTAGGCGCTCATGCTAGAGGCCCAGCGCCCTGCGGGAACTGCGCTACATCAAGGCTTGGCCGCGTTGAGCAGGTCGCGGGTTTTGAGGGCTTCGGCGCGGGCAGCCGCGGCAAAGTTCTCGCCCTGGCTGGCGTAGAGCACCGCGCGTGAGGAGTTCACCGCAATCGGCGCGGTGGTTTGGCCGTCTTGCGCTTGGTAGGCCGCCCGCACGGTGGCCACAGCGTCACCACCTTGCGCGCCCACACCGGGAATGAGCAAGGGCACGGTAGGGGCCACGCGGCGCACGCGCTCAATTTCATTGGGGTAGGTCGCGCCCACCACCAAACCCAGTTGACCGTTGCGGTTCCAGGGGCCTTGCACCAAGCCCGCCACATGCTCGTACAGGTAAGGCTCGCCGGGCAGGCCCAGGCGCTGGGCTTGCAAGTCGTCGCCGCCAGGGTTGGAGGTGCGGCAGAGCAAAAACGCGCCCTTGTCGTGGTACTTCAAATAGGGCTCGAGCGAGTCAAAACCCATATAGGGCGACAGCGTGACCGCGTCGGCCCCGTAGCGCTCAAACGCCTCTTTGGCGTACTGCTCGGCGGTGCTGCCGATGTCGCCGCGCTTGGCGTCCAAAATGACGGGCACCTGGGGCGCCACACGGCGCATGTGGGCCATGAGCTGCTCGAGCTGGCGCTCGGCACCGTGCGCGGCAAAGTAAGCAATTTGCGGTTTGAAGGCAATCACCAGGTCGGCAGTGGCCTCGACGATGGCGGCGCAAAAGTCGTAAATCTTCTCGGGCTGGCCTTGCATGCCCGCAGGAAATTTCGCCGGGTCGGGGTCCAGGCCCACGCACAGGAGAGACTGGTTGCGCCGCTCGGCGGCCTGGAGCATGTCGATGAAGTTCATGCCCTATTGTAAAAAACCTTCATGCCTGACAATGCAGGCATGCAAACACTCTCGCGCCGTCAACTGCTGGCCCTGGTGGCCATCACCCTGATTTGGGGGCTGAACTGGCCGGTGATGAAGCTCGGCGTGACCTGCTACCCGCCCTTGAGCTTTCGCACCGTCTCCATTTGGCTGAGCATGCCGGTGATGGTGGCCAGCCTGTGGCTGCTTAAAACACCGTTTCGCGTGCCGCGCCAGCAGTGGGGCGAGTTGCTCAAAATCGCCGTCTTCAACATGATGGTGTGGCATGGGCTGATGATCGTGGCGGTCAAAAGCCTCAGCAGTGGGCGCGCGGCTATTTTGGGCTACAGCATGCCGATTTTTTCGGCCATGCTGGGTGCTTGGTTGTTTGGCGCCAAGCTCTCCAACCGCGCCTGGGCCGGTGTGGCCGCCGCAGGTGTGGGCGTGACGCTGTTGCTCTGGCACGAGTTCATGAACCTGAGCGGCAACCCGCTGGCCGTGGGCATGGCGCTGGGCTCGGCCCTGTCGTGGGCGCTGGGCATCCAGCTTTTGCGCCGCACCACGCTGACCGTGCCCACCCTGACCATCTCGTTTTGGATGACGCTGCTGACCGCGTGCTCCATGACCGTGCTGGCCACCTTGTTTGAGCGTCACCTGTGGGCCTGGCCCAGCACCACCACCTGGGGCGCGGTGGCCTACAACGCGGTGCTGATTTTTGGCTGCGCACAAACGCTGTGGCTGCACCTGGCGCGCTACCTCACCCCGGTGGCCTCGACCCTGAGCGTGATGTTCATCCCGGTCATTGGCGTGTTCAGCGGCGCGCTGTGGCTGGGTGAAATTTTGCACTGGCAAGACTGGGCCGCGGTGGCCCTGATGGTGCTGGCCATTGCCTCGGTGCTGCTGCCCGCACGCAAAACTTAAGCTGCTTAAAAGCGCTTAAATGCGCGGAGCGTCTGGGACTTGACCGCGTTCCTGATCAGGCTCTTGGTCACGTTCTTGGGGACGGTCATGCAAGTGCACAAACTTGCGCATGAGCCGTAAAAAATCTGTTTGTTCTTGCGCGTTGAAGTGGCTCAGCAGCGCGCGCTGCATCACCTGGGCGCCCAGTGCGAGCTCGCGCAGCACGTCTTCGCCCTCAGGGGTGAGCGAGAGGCTGCGCTGGCGCCGGGGCATGACCTCGCGCAGCACCCACCCCTTGGCCTCCAAGCGCGTGGCGGTATCGGCCGTGGTGGAGGTGTCCAGCGCAATGAGTTGGGCCAGCGTCACCTGGTCGATGCCAGGGTGGTCAGCCAGGGTGCGCAAAATCGCATACTGAATGGGCGTGACATGCCGGCCATGCACCTCATGAAACTTAGCCACCGCAATTTGCTGCGCGCGGCGCAGCAGGTGGCCGGTTTCTTCCACCAGTTTAAGGGGGCTGCTGTGTGGCAGCGGGGTGCTCATGGCTTGGCCGGCGTGCCCAGGGGAGCGGGGCTGGGGGCTGGCTCGGCAGCGATGCCGGGCGCCACCACCGCGGGCAAGGGCTCGACCTCGCGGATGTCGCTCACAAAATACTCGGTCTCGCCCGAGCACGAGGTGGGCAACAGCTTGTGCTGGCTGTACATGATGACCACGCGCTTGCCGGCAAGCTGGTTGATTTTGGCGGCCACCGCGTCGTCGCGCACGGTGAATTCAAACTTGTCGGGGATGGCGCCAGGCATGGTCACCATGGCCATTTCACCCTCCCAGGTTTTGCACAGCCAGCCCTTGCGCGAGAGCTTTTGCACGTAGCCGGCGCGCTCGCCATCGGCGTACGACCAATGCATGGCCAGCCAGGTCCAGATGAAAGGGGCCAGCACGATGAGCAGCAAGGTCACGAGCAAGGGGCGTTGGAGTTTGGACATCATGGTGGGCTTGAAAAGTCAAAAAAGTTAGGCGCTTGCTGCCACCGGGGCGGTGGCCAGGGCCAGGCACAGGTCGGCCCAGGCCTTGGCCTTGTCGGCGGGGGCGCGCAAGAGGTAGGCCGGGTGGTAGCTCACCACCACCGGGATGGTGAGGTTGTGGTGGCGGTAGCTGTGGAGCTGCCCACGCAGCTTGCCCAAAGGCGTGGTGGCCACCTCGGGCACGCTGTCTTGCAGCAGGCTTTGCGCGGCAAAACGGCCCAGCGCCAAGATGACATCGGGCGCAACAAGCTCAATTTGGCGGCGCAGGTAAGGCGCGCACTGCGCCATTTCCTCGGGCTGCGGGTTGCGGTTGGCCGGCGGGCGGCACTTGAGCGCGTTGGTGATGAACACCTGCGGGCTGCTGCGGCTCAAGCCAACGGCTGAGAGCATGTTGTCGAGCAGCTTGCCAGCCGGCCCCACAAAGGGCTGCCCCTGCAGGTCTTCTTGCTCGCCAGGCGCTTCGCCCACCACCAGCCAACGCGCCTGCGCACCACCCGTGCCAAACACCGCATGCTGGCGCGTGGCGCACAAACCGCAGGCCTGGCAGCCCGCCACCGCGGCTTGCAAATCCACCCAATCCAATTCGCTGGCGGGGCTGGCAGGCATGGCGCGCGCAACGAGGGGGATCGAGGGTGGTTGGGCTGCAGGGGCTGATGTTGCAGGGGTTGTTGTAGGGGCTTCTGAGGCCTGTGGAGTTGCAAGTGCGAGTGCAGGTGCTGGCACGGGCGCGGTAAGTGCTGCTTGTGCGGCGACGTGCGGCAATGCGGTGCTGGCGGTTGGCAGGTGCGCCAAACCCTCGGGCTGGTCTGGCACCGGCATGAGCTCGGGCACGCCGGGCTGGGGTTGCCACACGCGCACCCCCATTTCCAGCAGCATGGCGCGTTGACGCGCATCCAGGTTCAAACTCATGGCGTGATTGTGACCGAGGGCGCGCCAGGCTGTGGGGCCGCCTCGCCCAGCTGCAGGCTCATGACCACCGCGTCTTCGCGCCGGCCGTGCCCGTCAGGGTAGTAGCCCTGGCGCACGCCCACGCGCTGGTAACCATGCGCCTCGTACACGCGAATGGCCCGCGCATTGCTTAGTCTGACCTCCAGCCACAAGCTGTGCGCGCCCTGCCCGCGCGACCAGATGGCCAGCGCCTCGAGCATCAAGCGGCCCCAGCCCTGGCCTTGGTGGTCAGGCGAAACGGTGATGTTGAGCAGGTGCACCTCTTCAAAGCCCAGCATGGCCACCATGTAGCCCAGCAGCTGGTCGCCACCCATGAGCATCTGCCCGGCGTAACCGGCGCGGATGGCATCGGCAAAGTTACCGCGGCTCCACGGGTGTGGGTAGGTGCGCTGCTCGATGTGCAGCACCTCGTTCAAATGCTCCAAGGCCATGGCCTGCAGGCGCACCTCGGGCATGGGGGCGTCTTGCGCCAGGTTGAGGCGGGCGGCTTGGCTCATGCCGTCTGCGTTGCGCGTTTGTGGGCCTCGCGCTCGGCGGTGGTTTGCGCCACCTTGTTTCGCACGTAGCGGGGCATGGCCTGCTCGGGCGGCACAGCCAGGCCGCGCTTGAGCAACTCAGGCACCAGCGCGAGCATGGCCTGCGCTGTGGGCAAAGCGGGCAAACGCGGCAAGTTAGGCAGGGGCAAGCGTTCGCCATAGGCGGCAAACGCGTTGCCACACAGCGCGTCCACCGGCCCGGCTTCGTGCATGGGTGCAGCCAGCGCCTCGGGGCGGATGAGCAAGGCCTCGCTGCTGGCTTGCCAGCCGCCGAGGGGGTCGTGGTCAAAGGCGCAGGCGTACACCTCGTCCATGCGCGCATCGAGCAGCGCCCACACGCGCCAGCGCTGCGCGCCGGGGGCATGGGCTGCGCGGGCGGCCTCGGCCACCGTCATCAAGGTGTCAACCGGCACCAAGGGCACACCCGCTGCAAAGCCCAGGCCCTGCGCCACCGAGCACGCCGTGCGCAAACCCGTGAACGAGCCCGGCCCCTGGCCAAAGGCGATGCAGCCCAGGTCGGCAAACGCCAGACCGGCTTGCGCCATCAGGCCCTGAATGGCCGGAATGAGGTGGGCGGAGGACTGCGCGCCGCCCGGGCCGTCCCAACGCAGCACCTGCTCGCCGTGTTGCAAAGCCACCGACATCAGCTCGGTGCTGGTGTCCATGACCAAGATGGGTTGCGTTAAAAGTTTCATGGTCAAATCAAGCACCAGCCTTGGTGTTTGCTGGTAGGGATGCTTCTTTTTTTATAGCAGCACGCTGCACGCCAAAGACAATGCCCAGGGTCACGCAGACCAGGCCCAGCACCAGGTTCCAGCCCAAGGGCTCGCCCAAAAACACCACCGCACCCAAGGCCGACAGACCAGGCACCAGCGCGGTGATCATGGTGGAGCGCACGGGGCCGTAGTAGCGAATCATTTGCGTGAAGGTGATGCCTGAAATCACCACCGAACCCACGCCCTGAAACAGCGCCTGAAAAACAATTTGCCCCCACGGCGCGCTGGCCAGCTGGCTGTGCATGACCTCGCTCAGCAGCAGCAAGCCGTAAACCGGCACATAACTGAAGAGCGCAAACACCGTGATGGCCGCCGTAGCGCGCACCGGGTCAAGGGCAAAACGCCGCACCAGCACGCTGTAAATCGACCAGCACAGCGACGCGCCCATGAACAGCACATCGCCCTTCCACACATCGCCGCCATCAAAGGCCTTGAGCAGGCTGGCCCCGCCCACCAGCAGGTCGCCGCACACAATGAACAGCAGCCCCAAAGCCCGCTTAGGGCTGATGTGGTCTTTGAGGATGAACACCGCCAAGAGGCTGGTCCACAGCGGCAAGCTGCCTGGCATCAGCACCGAGGCGTGGGCGGCTGGGGCAAAAAAGAAACCCGCATACGACAAGCCCGCGTACAAAAAGCCCCCGAAAAACCCGCACAGCGCGGTGATGCGAAAACTCAGCGGCGAGAGCCCAAAAAACGACGACGACTGCGCGGTGTGGTTGCGCGCAGCCTGGCGCATCCACCAAGCCGCCAGCGGGATCAGCACCGCACTCGCACCGATGATGCGGGCCAGCGCGATGTCAAACGGCGACAACGCGCCTTTGGCCGAGGCGCGCGCAATCACAATGAACGCGGCCCAAATGGCCACAGTGATCACGGCCGAAGTCAAGCCAATGACCCGCGGCGAGAGCGGCACAGAGGCACTGGAGGGGCGCTGGTTGGGGAGCATCCTCCCATTATCGGCGCCTCAAGGGGTGTTGGCGGCCCTCATCCGCGCGGCACTGTCTCGGCCTTGATTTAGCATGCAGCTATGTTGGCCCACATCAAGCTCCGTTTTGTCCGCGCGCAGGCGCTGGTTCTGTTTGGCCTGGCCATGGACGTACTGGGCGTGTTGGGCGTAATGGGCGTGCTGGCCACCCCGCCCGCCTTGGCCCAAGGTCTGCCCAAAGAAGTGCTGGCCGCTTTGCTGCGCGCGCAAGTGCCGCCTGAAGCCCTGAGCGTGTGGGTCATGGACGTGCAAAAAAACCCGCTGGCAAGCACGCCGCGCTTGAACCATCTCAGCCAAGAGCAGCGCAACCCCGCCTCGGTCATGAAACTGGTGACCACCCTGGCTGCACTTGAGCTGCTGGGGCCCACCTACACCTGGAACACGCCGGTGTACGTGCAAGGGCGCGTGCGCGACGGCGTGCTGCACGGCAACCTGTGGATCAAAGGCTCGGGCGACCCCAAGCTGGTGATGGAGCGCGTGTGGCTCATGCTGCGCCGGGTGCAGAGCCTGGGCATCACGCAGATTCAGGGCGACATCGTGCTCGATCGCAGCGCCTTTGAGCCCAGCACCTCCGACCCCGGCGAGTTTGACGGCGAACGCTTGCGCCCCTACAACGCCACGCCCGAGGCGCTGCTGATCAATTACAAATCTCTGGTGCTGACCTTCACCCCCGACCGCGCCCAAGGCTTGGCGCGCGTGCACATCGACCCGCCGCTGGCCAACGTGCAGGTGCCCATCACGGTGGGCCTGGAGCCTGCGCGCAGTGCCAGCGCGGGTTTGCTCAGCCGCGCCCAGGCCGGCACCGAGTGCGACGATTACCGCGCTGCGCTCAAGGCAGATTTTCAGGCGGGGTTGATCCGTTTTGCTGGGCGCTACCCGGCAGGCTGTGGCGAGCGGGTGTGGTCGGTGGCCTACCCCGAGCCAGCCAGCTTTGCCGCGCGCAGCATCGAGGGCTTGTGGCGCAGCATGGGCGGCCAGCTCAGCGGCAGCGTGCGCGACGGGCAAGTACCCACCGATCTGCCCGCCACGTTTGAAAGCGTGTCGCCGCCACTGGCCGAGGTCATCCGCGACATCAACAAGTTCAGCAACAACGTGATGGCGCAGCAACTCTTTTTGACGCTGAGCCTGAATGCGGCCAAGCCAGCGAGCATGGCCGGCTCGCGCGAGGCCATCCACAGCTGGTGGCGCAAACGCATCGGCGATGACGCCCCGCTGATCGACAACGGCTCGGGCCTGTCGCGACAAGAACGCATCAGCGCGCAGGCCCTGGGGCGCTTGCTGCACCACGGCTACAAGGGTGCGACCATGCCCGACTGGCTGGCCTCGCTGCCCATCAGCGGGGTGGACGGCACCCTCAAGCGCATGGGCGTGAACCCGGGCGCGGCCCATCTCAAAAGCGGCAGCCTGCGTGACGTGGTGAGCGTGGCTGGCGTGGTGCACGGCCACAGCGGCACACGCTACGCGCTGGCTGTCATCATCAACCACCCCAACGCCAACGCTGCGCGCAGCGCGGTCGACGCCTTGGTCACCTGGACAGCCAAAGACCAATGAGCTGGCTGGTTGAAATCATCGGCAGTACCGCAGCGGTGCTCACCACCCTGAGCTTTGTGCCGCAGGCTTGGCACACCTTCAAAACCCGCGACGTGAGCGGCATCTCCCTGAGCATGTACAGCGCCTTCACCTTGGGCGTGACGCTGTGGCTGGTCTACGGCCTGCTGCTGGGCGCCTGGCCCATCATCATCGCCAACGCCATCACCTTGGTACTGGCGCTGACGATTTTGGTGATGAAGCTTAAATTTGGCTGAACCCGTCAGATCCAGCCTGCGGCTACGCTTCAATCCGCCAACCAAGGCGCCACAAACGCAAACCACCCACCCACCAGATAGAGCAGGACGCTAAAGCCGTACACACGCGCCGACCAGGCGCGGGTGCGCAGGCAGGCTTGGCGCAGGGCCGGGTCGATGGGGCAAGGCGCGCTGCGGTTGCGCCACTGCAGCACACCGCTCAAAGTGAGCAGGGTGCCGGCCAACACAAACAACGCTTCTTTGTGCTCGCTCAACCACACCAGCTGCGGAAACACCGTCACCAAGCTAGAGAGCGCTGCCCCAGCGCCCAGGGTCACCAGCAGGGCCGGCAAGGCGCAGCAAATCAGGGTGCTGGAGCTGGCAAACAAGCTCAGCACCGAGGCCCACAGGCCTTGGCTCATGGGTGCGGTAAGGTCTGAAGGGGCTTTGCTCATTTGACGGACCTGAGCTGGGCTTTGATCTCATCGACCGACAGGCTCACGCGCTCGAGCTTGACCACGTCGTAACCCGCCTCGGTGATTTCATGCGCAATGGCTTTCTCGTCCAGGCTTTGCCCGTCTTTGATCTGCACCGCCACCGTTTTGCGCTTGAGGTCGACAAACACGGTTTGCGCGGCGTCGAGCTTGCCCAAGCGCTTTTCGATGCCTTGCGCACAAAACGCACACACCATGCCGTTGACCGTGGCCTTGATGCTGGTGGCCGCCGCCGCGTGCAAAGGGATGAGGGCTGAGAGCACCAGAGCGGAGAGGGTAAGTCGTTTTTTCATGAGGAATCCTTAAAAGTTAAGCATGAGGTTGGTGCGAACTTCGTTTTTTTGGTTCACACCGAGCTCGAGAAAATAGCGTTTGTGAATCACACGCAGCATGGGCATGACCTCGGTGGCATCGCTCAGGCCGTTGACGCGGCGTGCCTCCCAAATCAGCCAAGGCTGGGGTTCGTCGTAGTCGGCTTCGTACAAAGAAAAGCCGGTGCGTACCGACAGCGTGTCGTGGTTCAAACCTTCGGCGCGGTGCAGGCGTGCAGTCATGGCGGCGTACACGCGCGTGGTTTCGTAGTCGAGCTGAAAGCCCGGCGTGACCAGCGTGCGACTGCCGCTAAAGTCGTTGCCACTCACGCTGCCCACACTGCCCAGCAGCCACACATTGGCTTGTGCCTCGGGCATGTTCCAGCGCTTGGCCAGGTGCGTGGCCGTGGCCTCGCTCAAAGTGCGGGAAACGGTTGTGTCGTCAGAGCGCAAAAAGGTGCTGCCAGCCCCCAAGGCCCAACGTGGCGTGATCGCGTAGTTGGCCGACACCTCCTGCCGCGTGCTGCCGTACTCACCCATGACCATCCAGCTGTCTTTGAAGCCCATGGGCGCAGCTTGCGCGGTGCCCACACTGGCTAAGCTCACCAGACTCGCCAGGGCCAAGGCTGAGGCCAAAGCACCCCATGGCTTGAGCGCGCGACGCAGGCCTTGTGGCCAGAGGGCACCTGGGGAACTTAGCGCTCTTGAGGTGGGTGCGGTCATGGGGTTTTCTCCATGGCATCAATGACCAGGTGGTCGTTTTGCAGCTCGACCATGAAGCGCACTTTGTCGCCAGGCTTGAAGCCCTCGAGTTTGACGCCAGGCAAGACCTTGAAGGGCATGACCATGGCGTCCATTTTCACCAGCTCAATGCGCTGGTGATCCAACACCACACGGGATTTTTCGGCCCCTCGTCGTTCTGTGT
>DKJZ01000099.1 GCA_002454975.1 Hylemonella sp. UBA6679 | reverse complement strand
CAGCGTGGACTTGCCCGAGCCCGACACACCAGTGACGGCCACCAAGCGCTTGAGTGGCAAAGCGGCTGTGACTTGGCTGAGGTTATGCAAGCTGGCCTCATGCACGGTGAGCCATTGCGAGGCGTCTTCACTGGCTGGCTCAGAGCGCAAACCCTGCACCTCCCGGCGTAGCGCCAGCGGGTGTTTGATGGCGTGCAACAGGTAGCGACCGGTTTGCGATTCAGCTGCGGCCTGCACATCCGCCACAGACCCTTGAGCCACCAAACGGCCGCCACGCTTGCCTGCGCTGGGCCCGATGTCGATGATGTGGTCGGCATGGCGGATGGTGTCTTCGTCATGCTCCACCACCACCAGCGTGTTGCCTTTGTCACTCAGGGTTTGCAAGGCACGCAACAAAATGCGGTTGTCACGCGCGTGTAAACCAATCGTAGGTTCGTCCAGCACATAGCACACGCCTTGCAAATTGCTACCCAGTTGCGCGGCCAGGCGAATGCGCTGCGCCTCCCCACCTGAGAGGGTTGGTGCCCCACGGTCCAGGGTCAGGTAGCCCAGGCCCACATCTTGCAAAAAGCTCAAGCGGCCTTTGATCTCGGGGATCAAATCGCGCGCAATGTCCATCTCACGGCGGCTCAAACGCTGCGCGTCCAGGGTCTGAACCCACAGGCTGATGTCATCCACGCTCAAACGCGCCAGCTCAGTGATGCCCACGCCGGCAAAGGTCACCGCCCTGGCTGTGGCATTCAGGCGCGTGCCGTCGCAAGTGGGGCACACCGCATCCGTCAAGTCTTCGACCTCAGGCTCGGCAAAGGTTTGCTCGCGCCCCCGGTCTTTGTCGTCACGCACCGAGTCGTCCAGGGCCTTGCGCTGGTCTTTGCTGAGCTTCACACCGGTGCCCACACAGTCGGGGCACCAACCGTGTTTGCTGTTGTAGGAGAACAAACGCGGGTCGAGCTCGTTGTACGAGGTGGCGCACACCGGGCAAGCCCGCAACGTGGAGTACACCTGCAAGGACCCCAGTGCGGCGGTAGGTTCACCCGCGGCCAGCGCACGCTCAATGCCATCCATGTGGCTCAGCACATGAACCACACCCTTGCCATGCTCAAGCGCGGTGGTCAGGCCATCGCGCAGTGCTTGCTCGTTCTCGGCCTTCACATCCAGGCTGAGCACGGGCAGCTCGATGGTGTGCTCTTTGAAGCGGTCAATGCGCGGAAAGCCCGAGGTGGGCAAGAAATTGCCATCCACCCGCAAATGGGTGTAGCCGCGCGGGCGCGCCCAATCGGCCAGCTCGGTGTACACACCCTTGCGGTTGAGCACCAAGGGCGCCAGCAAGCCAATGTGCTGGCCTTTGAACTGCGTGAGCAACTGCGCTGCAATGCTTTGCGGCGTTTGCGGCGCCACCGCGGCACCATCGTGGATACAGTGTTGGGTGCCCAACTTCACATACAAGAGCCGCAAAAAGTGCCAGACCTCGGTGGTGGTGCCCACGGTTGATTTACGACCGCCCCGCGAGAGCCGCTGCTCAATCGCCACCGTGGGTGGAATGCCATACACCGCATCAACTTCAGGACGACCGGCGGGCTGCACGATGCTGCGGGCGTACGCGTTCAAACTCTCGAGGTAACGCCGCTGGCCTTCGTTGAACAAAATATCAAACGCCAGCGTGGATTTGCCCGACCCCGACACGCCGGTGATGACATTGAACTTACCACGCGGAATGTCCACGCTCAAACCTTTGAGGTTGTGCTCTTTGGCGTTGACGATGCGAATTGAATTGGCGCCAGGGTTGTCTGTCGATGCCGAACCCGTGAGCTTGGCAGAAGATGCTGGCAAACGCTCAACATCATCAGACAACGCCAAGTATTTTGCTGAAGGCTCAGCCACCTCATGCACCACGCCCATGGCCGCGGCATAGTCTCTCAAGGCTTTGGCCGTGTGCGAGGTGGCGTGCAGCAGCAGTTCTTCGGGCGTGCCTTGGGCCACGATTTGGCCGCCGGCATCGCCACCTTCTGGCCCGAGGTCGATGAGCCAATCGCTGGCGCGCATGACGTCCAGGTTGTGTTCAATCACCAGCAATGAGTGCCCCGCATCCAGCAGCTTGCGCATGGCGCGCATGAGCTTGGCGATGTCATCAAAATGCAGGCCGGTGGTGGGCTCGTCGAACAAGAACAACGTGCCTTTGCGCGCCAAAGCTTGGCGACTTGCCGCACCGGTTTTGGCTGCATCAGCCAAAAAGCCTGCCAGCTTGAGGCGTTGCGCCTCGCCGCCAGACAGGGTGGGCACAGGCTGGCCCAAGCGCACATAGTCCAAACCCACATCCACAATCGGTTGCAGCGCGCGCAACACATCTCGGTCGGCAGCAAACAAAGACACCGCCTCGCTGACGGTGAGTTCGAGCACATCGGAGACATTCAAAAACCGCCCGCCTCGCTCGATTTTGACTTCCAAAATCTCTGGGCGGAAGCGCTTGCCATCGCAATCGGGGCAACGCAGATACACGTCGCTCAAAAACTGCATTTCCACATGCTCAAAGCCCGAGCCACCACAGCTTGGGCAGCGGCCGTCACCCGTGTTGGCGCTGAACTTGGAGGTGGTGTAGCCACGCTGCTTGGCCAAGGGGGCTGTGGCAAAAATCTCGCGCATGGCGTCCCACGCCCCCACATAACTCACCGGGTTGGACCTGGCGGTTTTACCTATGGGCGACTGGTCGACAAAAACGACTTCCCCAAGTTGCTCTGCGCCCAGCAAACGCTCGTGTGCGCCTGGGGTTTCGGTGGCCTTGCCGAAATGGCGCAACAAGGCAGGAGCGAGCACGTCTTGAATCAAGGTGGACTTGCCCGAGCCCGACACGCCAGTCACACACACCAAGCGCTGCAAAGGAATCTCGACCGTGACCCCTTTGAGGTTGTGCTCGGTGGCGCCTTCAAGAATCAGCTTGGGGTTGTTGGCGGCCACCGCGCGTTTGAAGCCAGCGCCCACCTGCTTGCGCGAGCCCAGGTAAGCACCGGTCATGGTGTCGGCCTGGCGCAAGTCTTCTGTGGTGCCGTCAAACACAATCTCGCCGCCGCGCTCGCCAGGGCCAGGCCCCATGTCGATCATGCGGTCTGCTGCGAGCATCACAGCGGGATCGTGCTCCACCACCACCAAGGTGTTACCAGCATCGCGCAGGCGCTGCATGGCTTCGATGATGCGGTGCATGTCACGCGGATGCAGGCCAATGCTGGGCTCATCCAACACAAACAAGGTGTTGACCAGCGAGGTGCCCAAAGCCGTGGTGAGGTTGATGCGCTGCACCTCACCGCCACTGAGCGTGCGGCTTTGCCGATCGAGCGTGAGGTAGCCGATGCCCACATCGCACAAGTAACGCAGGCGATGCGTGATTTCTTCAAACAAAAGTTTGAGGGCTTGCAGCTCGCCAGCCTGATGACCCTGCATGGTGGCATTGGCCTGCACCCGGTCACAAAATGCGCGCAGCTTGTCGATGGGCATGAGCATGAGGTCATGCAGGCACAAGCCCGGCAAGGCTTCGAGTTGTGCACGCGTCCAGGCCACACCCGCGGGCATGAAACGCTTGCTTGGCGCGAGCACAGCATCCGCATCTTCCTTGCTGCCAATGCGCCACAACAAGCTTTCTGTTTTAAGGCGAGCGCCGGCGCAGGTGCCGCAGGGCGTGTAGCTGCGGTACTTGGAGAGCAACACACGGATGTGCATCTTGTACGACTTGGTCTCCAAGTACTCGAAAAAGCGTTTCACGCCATACCACTGCTGGTTCCACTTGCCGTTCCAGTTGGGTGAACCACCGATCACCCATGCCTGCTGGTCTGGTGTGAGCTTGTACCAGGGGGTGTCGCGCGGAATGCCTGCGGTTTCCGCGTGGCGCATCAGGTCGTCTTGACACTCCTGCCAGGCGGGGGTTTGCAAGGTTTTGATGGCGCCGTTGCGCAAAGTGAGCTTGGTGTCGGGAATGACCAAGCCGTAGTCCACCCCGATGACACGGCCAAAGCCTCGGCAGACCTCGCAAGCGCCCGCGGCCGAGTTGAAAGAAAACATGGAGGGCAGTGGGTCGCTGTAACGCTGCTCACTTTGTGGGCAGTGCAGGCCGGTGGAAAACTTCCAAACCTCAGCTTCGGTTCCCTCATCACCCAAGGCGTACACCGACAAACGCCCACCTCGCTTGAGCGCCACCTCGATGGCCTCTACCACACGGGCGCGCTCGGTGTTACTCAGGCGAAAACGATCGGCCACCACATCGAGCAATTGACGCGGCCCGGTGACTGTGGCCACCTCGCGCTGCGCCTGCACACGCGTGAAACCACTCACCGACAACCATTGCTGCACCTCTTCAGCACTGGCGGTGGCGGGTAGCTCAACCGGGAAAGTCAGCACCAACCTAGGCTCGACAGGCAAACCTTGCACCCGCTCCAAGAGCGTTTGGTAGATGGTGTCGGCGTTGTCGTGGCGCACCGGCAGGGCGGTCTGCTGATCAAACAGGGCACCTGCTCTGGCAAAGAGCAGCTTGAGGTGGTCGTTGAGCTCCGTCATGGTTCCCACGGTGGAACGTGAGGAACGCACAGGGTTGGTCTGGTCAATCGCTATCGCGGGGGGGACGCCCTCAACTTTGTCCACCGCCGGCTTGTCCATGCGGTCCAAAAACTGTCGGGCGTAGGCGGAGAAGGTCTCGACATAGCGCCTTTGACCTTCGGCATACAACGTGTCGAACACCAGGCTGGATTTGCCTGAGCCACTGGGGCCCGTGACCACCGTCAACTCGCCCGTACGGATGTCCAGGTCAATGTTTTTGAGGTTGTTCTGGCGCGCGCCGCGTATGCGGATGATCCCTTGGGGCATGACGGTCTGGCTTTGAAGTGGAAGCCAAACATTCTAGGCATGTCGTGGCGCGCCCAAGAAAAAAGGGTCATCCAATGACCCTTCTTCAAACGCAGGCCACACGCAGGTGGCCTGGACCCTGGCTTACTTGGCAGCAGGGGCAGCTTCGGCAGGCTTGGCAGCTTCAGCTGGCGCTGCGGCGGGGGCAGCTGGCGCGGCAGGTTCTGGGGCTTTGGCAGGCTCCGGGGCGTGCACAGCTTCAGCACCGTGCTTTTCACCGCTCATGTCGAGGCTGTCGCCCCCCTTCATGATCACATACAAAGCCAAAGCGGCAAACACAATAAAGCCGACAACAATTTTCCACATTTTCATTCACTCCTAGTAAAAAAGGCCCTCAAGGTGAGGGCCTGCAGGTCTTGAGCAGGCTATCACCTGCTCAAGCACATTGCTCCGCTGACGATCAGTCGTCTGCGTAGATGTCAACGTCTTTGGTTTCTTTGACGAACAAGCCACCGATCACCACAGTTGCACCTGCAATGATGATGGGGTACCACAAGCCGTTGTACATGTTACCCGTCTGAGCCACGATCGCAAACGCGGTGGTGGGCATCAAACCGCCGAACCAACCGTTACCGATGTGGTAAGGCAGGGACATGGAGGTGTAACGGATGCGTGTGGGGAACATCTCCACCAACATGGCAGCGATGGGGCCGTACACCATGGTCACCAGGATCACCAAGTAGGTGAGGATGATCACAACTTTGACTTTGTCAAACTTGGCCATGTCAGCCTTAGCAGGGTAGCCAGCAGCTTTGAGAGCCGCACCGAGGTTACCAGCCAACAAGATGTTGCCTGCGGTCTTCTCGTTGCTCAGGTCTTTGACAGACTTGGTGGCAGCTTCGATGGCTTTGGCATCTTTGGGCTCAGCTGCGTTCAAAGCAGCCAGTTTCTCTTCAGCTTTGGCCTTGGCAGCAGCGATGTCTTCAGGGCTGTACTTCACCTTGATTTCGGTGTCGCCCACCTTGATCAGAGCGGCTGTACCAGCAGGTGCTGCGATGTTTTCATAAGACACAGACAAGCTGGCCAGACGTTGCTTGGCAATGTCGCAGCTGGAAGTGAACTTCTTGGTGCCAGTGGGGTTGAACTGGAACGAGCACTCTGCGGGGTCGGCAGTCACGGTGACCTTGGATGCTTGTTGAGCAGCATGCAGGTCAGGGTTGGCCGCCTTGGTTAGGGCTTCGAACACGGGGAAGTAGGTCAACACAGCCAACAAGCAGCCAGCCAAAATCAATGGCTTACGGCCGATTTTGTCCGACAGCGTGCCGAAGATCACGAAGAAAGGCGTGCCGATGATCAGCGAGATCGCCACCATGATGTTGGCTGTAGCGCCGTCCACCTTCAAAGCCTGGGTCAAGAAGAACAAGGCATAGAACTGGCCGGAGTACCAAACCACCGCTTGACCCATCACCAGACCAAACAAGGCCAAGATCACGATCTTGAGGTTTTTCCACTGACCGAAAGATTCAGCCAAAGGCGCTTTAGAGGTTTTGCCCTCAGCCTTCATTTTCTGGAAGGCAGGCGATTCGTTCATCGACAAACGGATGTAGACCGACACGGCCAACAACAGGATGGACACGATGAAAGGCACGCGCCAGCCCCAGTCAGCAAAAGCTTCTTCGCCAACAGCGGTACGTGTACCCAGAATCACCATCAAGCTCAGGAACAGGCCCAGCGTGGCTGTGGTCTGAATCCAAGCGGTGTAGGCACCACGCTTGCCGTGAGGAGCGTGCTCAGCCACGTACGTGGCAGCACCGCCGTACTCACCACCCAACGCCAAGCCTTGCAGCAAACGCAGAATGATCAGGATCACGGGCGCTGCTACGCCAATAGAAGCGTACGTTGGCAACACACCCACGATGAAGGTGGAAATACCCATGATCAGGATCGTCACCAAGAAGGTGTATTTACGACCAATCATGTCGCCCAGGCGGCCGAAGAAAATGGCGCCAAAGGGACGAACGATGAAGCCAGCAGCAAAGGCCAACAGCGCGAAGATGAACGCAGAGCCTTCATCCAAGCCGCTGAAGAACTGCTTGGCAATGATGGCTGCCAAAGAACCGTACAGGTAGAAGTCGTACCACTCAAAAACAGTGCCCAGCGACGAGGCGAAGATAACTTTCTTCTCCTCGGCCGACATGGGACGGGGTGCGGCATGTGCCATTTATGTCTCCAATCTAGAAAAGCCTCCAACAGGGAGGGTGCTGGCATTGTTGTGGATGGCACTGACCTTGTTCTTACGCCGAACTTATACCTAGCTGACAAACCCCGTGCAAACCCTTGGTTTACTTTTCACATCGGGAAAAATTTCAGCGTTTTCGTTCGATGCCAATTCCGACGTGCGCCACAGTGTCCCAATCGCCTTGCTCGAACCAAGGGTCGTCTTGCAAATAGGCGCGCAGCATGGGCAAGCTGTCAAAGCCCCAAAACAGCTTGCCATCCACCTCAAAACTCGGCACGCCAAACACCTGCGCGCGCACCGCTTGCGCCGTCAGGTCTCGCAGGCGGTCTTTGACCTCTGCACTTTGTGGGTCCAGGCGCGGCTGGAGTTGCTGGGCCAGTGCTTGAGCCCGATCGGGATCGGCCGCATCAGCACCGGATTGCCAGACATGGTGAAAAATCTGTTCGCACACCCAGCGGTTGGGCAAGCCATCGACCGAGCCTGCAGCCAGGGCCAAGCGCAAAAGGCCCACTGGGTTGAACGGGTGGGCACTGGGCATGCGTAAAAGCACGTCATGTTGACGCGCCAACCACAAGACCTGGCGGTAAGTCCAATCGCGCTTGGAGGCCATTTCTGCAGGGCCGAGCTGACCGTGGTGCTGCAGCAAAGCACCAAAAAGAACCGGCTGGTAACGCACCTCGTAAGAGCAATCAGCCAGTGCTTGTGGCAGTTTCTCAAACGCCAAATAAGCGTAAGGCGAGATGAAGTCCAGGTAGAAGGTGATGGTTTTCATGCGGGCTCCACCCAGGCTTTGGCGCGCAGGGCAATGGCTTGCCAGACTTGGCGCTTGTCGTCATCAGGCATGCGGGCCCAAGCAGCGATTTCGCCCAGGGTGCGTAAACACCCACTGCACAGCTGCGACTGAGCATCCATCACACACACGCTCACACAGGGCGAGGGCAGATCGTGTGGCTTGGCCAGGGCGGCCTGCGCACGGGCAGCCACGGTTTGTATGGCAACAAGGTTCATGACGCGCGTTTGTTCAGAAGGGCTTTGGCCACCCGCGAGTTGGTCGGCCGGCTCAAAGCGTTGCTGATGAACTGTCCGGCGTCGATGAGGCGATCCAGGTCGATGCCCGTCTCGATGCCCATGCCGTGCAAGAGGTACACCACATCTTCTGTGGCCACGTTGCCAGTGGCACCTTTGGCATAGGGGCAGCCCCCCAAACCAGCCACCGAAGCGTCAAATTGCCACACGCCCATTTGCAAACAGGCCAAGGTGTTGGCCAAAGCTTGGCCATAGGTGTCATGAAAGTGCCCAGACACCTCAGAGAGGTCGTAGTGCTTGAGCGCAGCTTCCATGGCACGCTGCACCTTGATGGGGGTGCCTACGCCTATGGTGTCGGCCACGCCCACGTGCTGCACGCCAATATCGCGCATCAGGCGCGCCACCTTCTCCACGCTGGCGGGCGCGACCTCACCCTCGTACGGGCAGCCCACCGTGCAAGAAATCGCACCACGCACATGAATGCCAGCCGCACGCGCGGCCGAGACGACTTCGCGAAAGCGCTCAATGCTTTCTTCGATGGAGCAATTGATGTTGCGTTGGCTGAAGGCTTCACTGGCCGCACCGAACACCACGATTTCATCGGGCTGCGAGGGCAAGGCGGCTTGCAGGCCCTTCAAATTGGGGGTGAGTACGGCGTAACGCACGCCTGGTTTGCGCTGCAAGCCCGCCATCACCTCCAGGTTGTCGGCCATTTGCGGCACCCATTTCGGAGACACAAAACTCGTGACCTCGATGTCTTTGAGACCTGCATCTTGCAGCAAATGAACCAACTGCACCTTGATGTGGGTCGGCACCATGTGCTGTTCGTTTTGCAGGCCATCGCGTGGGCCCACGTCCACCAATTTCACAAAAGAAGGGTATGCCATGGCAGGTCCTTGTTTCAATAACCGCGGGACAGATCAACCACACCGCGAATCGCGTGGCCTTGTGACAAGGCCTCAATTTTGCTGACGATTTGCGCGATGCTCTCATCCCTGAGGGTGCGCGCGGAGGTGTGCGGCGTGACCGTGATGCGCGGGTGCGCCCAAAACGGGTGACCTTCGGGCAAAGGCTCTTGCCGAAACACATCGAGGGTGGCACCTGACAGGTGCCCCGTGTCGAGCAAGGCCAAGAGGTCGGCCTCCACCAGGTGAGCGCCGCGGGCCACGTTGATCAGGTAGGCCCCCACAGGCAGCTGAGACAAATTGGCTTGGCAAAGAATATTTTCAGTGTGCGGCGTCAGCGGCAACAAGCACACCAAAAATTTGCTGGTCTTCAAAAAATCAGCGAGCTGCGCAGCACCGGTGTAGGTCTGCACGCCTGGTATGTCTTTGGCCGAGCGGCTCCAGCCCTGAACCTTGAAATCAAAAGCCTGCAGGCTACGCGCCACACGCTGGCCCAAGATGCCCATGCCCAAAATACCAACAGGCCACTGGGCTTTGCGCCGTGGCTTGCGGTAAGACCAACGGCCCTGGGCTGCATCATGCGCGTAGCCATCAAACTCACGGAAATGCCTGAGCACAGCGTGGCACACATACTCCGCCATTTGCACAGACATGCCCGCATCATCTAAACGCACGACCTGTGTGCTGGCAGGTATGCGCAGAGCCATCAGGGCGTCGACGCCAGCGCCAATGTTGAACAAGGTCTTGAGGGCGGGTTGCTCATCAAGAAACTGCTGCGGCGGTGCCCACACCACAGCATGGTCTGCCTGCGGGTCTGAAGGCGACCAAATGGACACATGCGCCTGGGGCAAAGCCGCCTGCAAGCCTGCCAACCAGGGTTGCTGGTTGGTGTCTGTGCAACAAATGGTGATCTTCATTCGCTGGCTTCAAGTTTGAGCAACGCTGCACCTTCGGCGACTTGGTCACCCGGTTGGTAGTGCAGCTCAGCCACCACCCCGTCAACCGGGGCCACCAAGGTGTGTTCCATTTTCATGGCCTCCATCACCGCCAATGCCTGACCTTGTTTGACCGCATCACCCGCCTTGACCGCAAAAGACACGACCTTACCCGGCATGGGAGCCGTCAAACGCCCGCCAACCTCGGGCTGACCCGCTGCGTGTGAGAGTGCGTCCACATGCTGGATTTGGGCGGCACCGTGCGGCGCAAAGATGTGGGCCGTCTCGCCGCTCATCACCACATGCACGCGGTGACGTTGCCCTGCAAAGTCGACATCCCAGCCATCGGCGCCGGCCTGTACTTGCAAGGAACCGGTCACCGAACCCACCTGCAGGGTGAGCGCGTTGCGGCCATAGGTCAGCACCACCTCGTGCGCTTGACCCAGGTAGATGACGTCCAAGACGCGGCGGCCTTCACCCCAAGCTTGCCAACCATCGCGTGCATCCCAAGGGTCAGAGGAGGCGGCTTGTTGCGACATCAACAAATGCGCCACCAAAGAGGCCACTGCAAAAGGCAAACCAATGGGGTCTTGCTCAAACAAGACAGCGCGCTCACGCTCAATGAGGGCTGTGTCCAGGTTTGCATCTGCAAACGAGGGGCTGCGTGTCACGTGGCGTAAAAATTGAACGTTGGTGCTCAAGCCCACGATATGCATCTCGGACAGGGCCGCGTCAAGCCTGGCCAAAGCTTGTGCGCGGGTCTGGCCATGGACGATGAGCTTGGCCACCATCGAGTCGTAATAGGGGGAGATGACATCGCCTTGGTTGACGCCGTCGTCGATGCGAACGACCCCACGCTCAAAACTCACACCGGCAGGTTTACGGTAGACCTGCAGGGTGCCCGTGGCTGGCAAAAAGTTTTTG
The DNA here is from genome assembly GCA_002454975.1 of Hylemonella sp. UBA6679. Taxonomy (GTDB): domain Bacteria; phylum Pseudomonadota; class Gammaproteobacteria; order Burkholderiales; family Burkholderiaceae_C; genus Hylemonella. Next base: position 26,598 of record DKJZ01000099.1, on the reverse strand, counting down.
TCAGGGTTTTCTGCGCAAATCCGCGCCTCGATCGCGTGGCCCTGGATGCGCAACTCCTCTTGCCGCAAAGGCAGGGGCTCGCCACTGGCCACACGCAGCTGCCACTCCACCAAGTCTTGACCTGTGATCGCCTCGGTGACGGGGTGCTCGACTTGCAAACGCGTGTTCATCTCCATGAAGTAGAAGGTTTGTATGCCCTGCGCTTGCTGTGCCACGATGAACTCCACCGTGCCGGCACCCACATAGCCCACAGCACGGGCCGCAGCCAGCGCGGCCTGTCCCATTTGCTCGCGAATGGCCGGCGTCATGCCCGGCGCTGGCGCCTCTTCCAACACTTTTTGGTGCCGGCGCTGGACCGAGCAATCGCGTTCGAACAAATGCACCAAATTGCCGTGCTGGTCACCAAAGACCTGAATTTCAATGTGGCGCGGGCGCTCGACATACTTTTCAATCAACACAGCATCACTGCCAAAACTGTTGCGAGCCTCCCGCTGGCAGCTGGCCAGGGCCTCTGCAAAATCTTCGCTGCGCGTGACCACCCGCATGCCTTTACCACCGCCGCCAGCACTGGCTTTGATCAGCACGGGGTAGCCCATGCGGTCGGCCTCTTGCTGCAGCAACGCAGGGTTTTGGTCTGCGCCGTGGTAGCCCGGCACCAGGGGCACACCCGCTTTTTCCATCAAGCGCTTGGACTCAGCCTTCAGACCCATGGCGCGAATGGCCGATGGGGGCGGGCCAATGAACACCAGGCCCGCCGCCTGACAGGCATGGGCAAAGTCTTCGTTCTCACTCAAAAAACCATAGCCAGGATGGATGGCTTGTGCACCGGTGCGGCGCGCAGCTTCAAGGATCAGCTCCCAACGCAAATAACTTTCCTGCGCTGTGTTGCCGCCCAGCGCGACAGACTCGTCGCAGGCCGCCACATGCTTGGCGTTTCGGTCGGCATCGGCGTACACCGCCACGGTTTGTATGCCCATGCGTCGCGCCGTTGCCGCAACCCGGCATGCGATTTCGCCACGGTTGGCAATGAGTATTTTTTTGAACATGTGGCTTGTCCTTGCAAGTGTCAACGAGGGGCCTGAGCGGTTCTCAGGGCATTCCAATTCAAATGGGCTGCGGCTGCAGCAGCACTGGGGGTTTCAAGGCGCGGCACAACCCCAATCAGGGGCGCGTCTAAGCGATCCTGTAGCGCCTTGACGTTGCCTTCAAACAAGGCCATCGTCGGATCAACTGTGTTCGCCACCCAGCCCGCCAGATGCAAGCCGCGGGTCGCAATGGCCTGCGCGGTGAGCAGTGCCATGCTGATGCAGCCCAAACGCATGCCGACCACCAGCACCACAGGCAAGGCCAGTTGCTGAGCGAGATCAGCTGTGTCGGTTCGCGCACCCAAGGGCACACAAAATCCGCCCACACCTTCAACCACCACGGCCTGGGCTTGTTGTTGCACGGCCTCAAAGTGACGAAGGATCAGACCGACATCGATGTCCACACCTTCTTGTTCTGCAGCCAAATGCGGGGCCGCTGGCATTTCAAACAAATAAGGTGTGGTGAGCGAGGTTGGCAAAGGGCAAGACACCTCTGCGGCCAACATGTCAACATCTTCGTTGTGCCAGGCACCATCGAGCCACTGTGCACCCGCTGCGATGGGCTTCATGGCCGCAACATGAACACCAGCTTTGGCTTGCGCGTGAATCAGCGCACTGCTGATGAGTGTTTTGCCGATCTCGGTGTCTGTCCCAGTGACAAAGCAAGAGCAAGGTTTCATGCGGGCACCTTCTCCAAATACGCCCCAGGCGACAGCGCGGGTAAGCCCTGCAGGCCTTGCAGCAAAGTGTGGACATCGGCTTGTGTATGGGCTGCCGAAAAAGTAATGCGCAAACGAGCCGTGCCAGCCGGCACGGTCGGCGCTCGGATGGCACTGACCCACACGCCTCGTTGCATGAGCGCACTGGACGCTTGCATCACCGCCGTGTTACTGCCTAAAACCAAGGGCTGTATGGGTGTGGCCGATGGCAGCAGGCAAGGCAGGCGCGACAGGTCAGACCTGACCGTGAGGAACTGTGCAAGGCCCGCCTGCCAGACCTGCAGCAATTGGTGCAGTTGATCGCGCAATGCATGGCCCAGCGGGCCGGTGATGATGTTCACGCTTGTCAGCAACGCGTGGGCCAGCGCGGGCGGCGCCGCGGTGGTGTAGATGTAAGGACGGGCACGCTGAATCAGGTATTGCACGACCGTGTCATGGGCGGCCACAAACGCGCCCGCCACACCCGCAGACTTACCCAGGGTGCCCATGAGCACCACATGCGAGGAACGCAGGCCGAAATGCTCCAGTGCACCGAGACCGCGTGCGCCCAACACACCGAAGCCGTGGGCGTCATCCACCACCAACCATGCACCGTGCTTCTCGCACAGAGCCAAGAGTTCTGGCAAGGGCGCCAGGGTGCCATCCATGCTGAACACACTGTCAGTCACCACCAGCTTGGTTTGCGCTGAGCTGGCTTGGAGTTGTTGCGCCAGAGCCTGTGTAGAGCGGTGGGGGTACACCGAGACCTTGGCGCGGGACAGCCGCGCACCATCAATGATGGAGGCGTGGTTGAGCGCATCGGAAAAAATCTCCGCCGAGCTCTGACCCGCCGTCAAAGCACTGAGCACAGCCAGGTTGGCCATGTAACCGGTGCACATGGACAGCGCTCGTGCTTGCGGCATGTGCGGCCCATACAGGTCGGCGAGTTGCTCCTCAAGGCACTGATGCGCTTGGCTGTGGCCGCTGATGAGATGGGAGGCGCCGCTGCCAGCCCCGTAGCGGCGTACGCCCTCGTTCAAAGCCTCCAACACATGCGCGTTGTTGGCCAGGCCGAGGTAGTCGTTGCTGTTGAAGCTCAGCACCGGCCGCCCATTCACCACCTGATGCGCCCCGCAGGGCGTTTGCACCACTTGCCTGCTGCGCTGCAGCCCCAGGGCTTGCAACTCATCGAGTTGCTCAGAGAGTTGATCGAGCAACTTCATTGCGCGAGCACCTCTTGCATGACCGACTGAAGCTGGCGGCCTAAAAACGCCGTGTCAGCATCGTCCAAAATGTAAGGCGGCATGAGGTAGACCGTGGTGCCAATCGGGCGCACGAGCAACTCATGCTGCAAGGCCACGTTGAAAAAACGACGGGCAAAGGTGCTTGCCGCATGGCCATCGACCTTGACGTCGCAAGCCCATACCATGCCGCGTTGGCGCACCTGAGTCACACGGTCGTCTTCTTTCAAAGGCGCAAGCGCAGCCGCGAGCACGCTGGCGCGAACACGGTTACGCAACAAGACCTCGTCTTCGTCAAAAATTTGCAGGGTGGCCAGCGCCGCGCGGCAGGCCAAGGGGTTACCGGTGTAGGAGTGGGAGTGCAAAAACCCACGGCGCACATCGGTGTCATAAAAAGCCTCAAAGATGCGGCTGCGTGTCATCACCAAAGACAGCGGCAAGTACCCGCCACTGATGCCCTTGGACAGGCACAAAAAGTCGGGCCAAATACCCGCTTGTTCGCAGGCAAAAAAGCTGCCGGTGCGGCCGCACCCCACCGCGATTTCATCGGCAATCAGGTGCACCTGGTGACGGTCACAAATCTCACGCGCCAGCTGCAGATACAAAGGGTCGTACATGGCCATGCCGCTGGCGCATTGCACCAAAGGCTCAACGATGAACGCGGCCACCTTGCCCTCTCGTGCGCAAATCAAGTCTTCCAAAGACTGCGCGGCAAGACGGGCCACATCTTGTGCCGTTTGACCAGGGGCTGCCTGCCGTGCATCGGGTGACATCACCACATGGCTGTGTTGCAACAGGGGGCCATAGGCATCTTTGAAAATAGCCACGTCCGTGACCCCCAAAGCACCCAAAGTTTCGCCGTGGTAGCTGCCCTTCAAGCAAACAAATTCTTGCTTGTGCGTCTGGCCAGCGTTTCGCCACGCATGAAAACTCATCTTGAGGGCAATCTCCACGGCGGAGGCCCCATCCGACGCATAAAAACAGTGGCCCAGCTCACCTTGCGTCAGCGCACTGAGCTTTTCAGACAGCTCCACCACCGGTTCATGGGTAAAGCCAGCCAGCATGGCGTGTTCGAGTCGGTCAAGCTGGTCTTTCAAGGCGGCGTTGATGCGCGGGTTGGCATGGCCAAACAGGTTGACCCACCAAGAACTGATGGCATCGAGGTAGCGGCGTCCCTGGTGGTCGTACAACCACAGACCTTTGCCGTGGCTGACCGGGATCAGAGGTATGGCCTCGTGGTGCTGCATTTGCGTGCAGGGATGCCACACGCTGCGCAAGCTGCGCTGCATCCACGCATCCGAGAGCTTGGTCTCCTGGCTCACAAGCACACCCTGTTCACATGCGGAAGACACCGAACCGGGTGTCCTCAATCGGCGCGTTCATGGCAGCACTCAGCCCCAACGCCAACACACGGCGGGTGTCGGCGGGATCAATCACGCCGTCGTCCCACAAGCGGGCAGTGGCATAGTAAGGATGGCCTTGCACCTCGTACTGCTGGCGGATGGGTTGCTTGAAGGCTTCCTCTTCTTCCATCGACCAGGTCTGGCCTTTGGCCTCCATGCCGTCGCGCCTGACGGTGGCCAGCACACTGGCCGCTTGCTCTCCGCCCATGACGGAAATACGCGCGTTGGGCCACATCCATAAAAAACGCGGTGAGAAAGCGCGCCCGCACATGCCGTAGTTGCCAGCCCCGAAACTGCCACCGATGATGATGGTGAACTTGGGCACGCTGGCGGTGGCCACCGCCGTGACCATCTTGGCGCCATGGCGTGCAATGCCTTCGTTTTCCACCTTGCGGCCCACCATGAAGCCAGTGATGTTTTGCAAAAACACCAAAGGAATTTTGCGCTGGCAGCACAGCTCGATGAAGTGCGCACCCTTTTGCGCACTCTCAGAAAACAAAATACCGTTGTTGGCAATGATGCCCACAGGCATGCCCTCGATGTGCGCAAAGCCCGTGACCAAGGTTGTGCCAAAACGCGGCTTGAATTCATCGAACTCGCTGCCATCAACCACGCGTGCGATGATCTCGCGCACATCAAAAGGTTTGCGGGTGTCCACAGGGATCACACCGTAAATTTCTTGCGCATCGAACTTGGGCGCAACCGGCTGCTTTGCCTGCACAGGCTTGTGCTTGTTGAGGTTTTTGATGCTGGAGCGCACCAGCGACAAGGCGTGCAAGTCATTGTTGGCCAGGTAGTCTGCGACCCCCGACAAACGGGTGTGCACATCGCCACCCCCCAGGTCTTCAGCGCTCACCACCTCGCCTGTTGCAGCCTTGACCAAGGGCGGCCCCCCCAGAAAAATCGTGCCCTGATTTTTCACGATGATGGACTCATCGCTCATGGCCGGCACATACGCGCCGCCTGCCGTGCAAGAGCCCATGACGGCGGCGATTTGCGCAATGCCTTGCGCGCTCATGGTGGCTTGGTTGAAGAAGATTCTGCCGAAGTGATCGCGATCAGGAAACACCTCATCTTGATTGGGCAAGTTGGCCCCACCAGAATCGACCAAATAAATGCAAGGCAAACGGTTGGCCTGGGCAATTTCTTGTGCACGCAAGTGCTTCTTGACCGTCATGGGGTAGTAGGTGCCGCCTTTGACGGTGGCGTCGTTGCACACGATCATGCAATCGACCCCGCTGACCCGGCCTATGCCTGCAATCAATCCAGCACTGGGGGCACTGTCGGAGCCATCGCGGTCGGGGTACATGCCCAAAGCGGCCAAGGGTGACAGCTCAAGGAACGGTGTGCCCGGGTCCAGCAAGCGTTGGACCCTTTCACGGGGCAGCAACTTGCCTCGGGCCGTGTGCTTGGCGCGGGCTGCATCACCGCCACCTAAGGCGACCTGGTTGAATTGATGCTTGAGATCGTCCACCAAAAGCCGCATGGCATTGGCGTTGACGATGAACTCGTTCGAGCGAACATTGAGGTGGGTTTCCAGAACAGGCATGGCCTAGACTTTCTTGTTGCTGGGTCATGCCTTGCCAGAGGGCTTGCAATGACATCTCGAGTTGACGTTTACGTAAACGTCAATTGTACCGGTCTCATCTGGGTTTGTTCAGGCAAGTCCATCAAGGTACAACCAACGCCCCGACTCAAGGACGAAACGGCTGCGTTCCTCGATGCGACTGGCTTTGCCGCTGGCATCACGCACCCGGGCGACGAAATGCACACGCCCCGTGTTGTCGCTTTGGCTGAAGCTTCGCACCTCCAGACCAAGCCACTTAACCCCGGGCTCAAAAGCCAGCTCAACGGGCCGGTGATCAGGGTGCCAGGTTGCCAACAGGTAAGGCGCGCGCTCCAGCACATAGGCGGTGTAACGCGAGCGCATCAGCGCTTGGGGTGTCGGCGCGGTTTGCTGCTCCCCATCCAAGTACAGCCCGCAGCACGACGCAAACGACACGGGTCGCCCTGCGTGCGTCTGCCCACAAGGACACGGGGCGGCTAAGGACAAGGGACGCATCAGGCGCCTCAAGCCTTTTTGGCTTTGCGTTCTTCCAGCGTCTCGGTTGGGCCGCCTTGCTTGACCCACTCGGCGTAGCCGCCATCGATGTGGGCGATGTTGGTCATACCCATGTCCTGCAGGGTTTTTGCAGCCAGCGCGCTGCGCCAGCCAGCCCCGCAAAACAAGACGAATTCTTTGCTCTCATCGGCCCACATGGGCTTGTGGTACGGGGACTCGGGGTCGACCCAAAACTCAAGCATGCAGCGAGGCGCATGCACAGAACCCGTCACGGTGCCGTTGGTGAGTTCGCGCACATCACGGATGTCCACGATCTGGACATTCGGGTTGGCCGACTTGGCCAGGGCTTCTTGCACGGTGTAGGTTGTGACCTGTGCCATGGCTTCGTCAACCAGTGCACGGAATCCTTTGGTGATGGGCATAGCTGTCTCCTGTTGTGTGTTGGGGTTGAGGTCGGAAAATGGGCTTGAGAACGTCAAGCCGCCAAGGCGCGCTGAATGAGAATTTTCTGCACATCGCTGGTGCCTTCGTAAATTTGGCAGACGCGCACATCGCGGTAAATGCGCTCGACGGGGAAGTCGCTCACATAGCCATAACCCCCGAGGGTTTGTATGGCGGCGGTGCACACTTCTTCTGCGATTTCACTCGCGTACAACTTGGCCATGGCGGCTTCTTTCAGACAAGGGCGACCCGCATCACGCAGGGCTGCTGCATGCCAAGTGAGTTGCCTTGCTGCTTCAATTTTTGTAGCGCATTCGGCAAGCCTGAAGCCCACGGCCTGGTGGTTGAAGATGGGTGTGCCAAAGCTCTCGCGGTCTTTGGCATAAGCCAGCGCCACCTCAAAGGCGCTGCGCGCCATGCCGATGCTTTGCGAGGCGATGCCAATGCGCCCACCCTCCAAGGCGCCCAAGGCGATTTTGTAGCCCTCGCCCTCCGAACCAATCAGGTTCTCAGCTGGCACGCGGCAGTTGTCGAAGTTGATTTGCGCGGTGTCGCTGGAATGCTGACCCAGCTTGTCTTCAAGGCGGGCCACCACATAGCCTGGGCTGTTGGTGGGCACCAGAAACGCGCTCATGCCACGCTTGCCCGCCCCCTTGTCGGTCACCGCAATCACGATGGCCACATCACCATGCTTGCCGCTGGTGATGAACTGCTTGACGCCGTTGATCACATACGCATCACCGTCTTTGACAGCTGTGGTGCGCAGACCCGATGCGTCTGAGCCCACATGCGGCTCGGTCAAACAGAAGGCGCCCAGCATTTGTCCTTGCGCCAAAGGTGTGAGCCAATCTTTCTTTTGCTGTGCATTGCCATGCCGCATCAGAATCGCGTTGACCGGGCAATTGGTGACCGAAATGGTGGTGCTCACACCACCATCGCCTGCGGCAATTTCTTCCAGTACCAGCGAGAGGGTGAGGTAGTCCAGGTTGGCCCCACCGAACTCCTCCGGCACGCAAATGCCATACGCCCCCAAGGCCGCGAGGCCCTGGTGCGCCTCTTTGGGAAAGTGGTGGGTTTTGTCCCACTGCGCGGCGTGCGGCCACAACTCGGTTTGCGCGAATTGCCGAACCGCGTCGCGGATCATTTCCTGGTCTTGGGTGAGCAGCATGGTGTGCCTCAGAGCATTTCAAGCGCGACAGACGTGCCTTCGCCGCCGCCGATGCACAGCGTGGCCAGGCCGCGCTTGAGTCCACGGGCCTTGAGCGCATGCATCAGCGTGACCATGATGCGCGCACCGCTGGCACCAATGGGGTGACCCAGGGCGCAAGCGCCGCCGTTGACGTTGAGGATGTCGTGGCTGACTTTGAGCTCAGCCATCAGCGCCATGGGCACCACCGCGAAGGCTTCGTTCACTTCCCACAGGTCCACATCTTTGACCGACCAACCGGCCAAGGCCAAGGCCTTGGTGGTGGAACCCACGGGTGCGGTGGTGAACCAGTTGGGCTCTTGCGCGAAGGTGGCGTGCGACACAATTTTCGCCAAGGGCTTCAAGCCCAGCTTGGCAGCGTGCGAGGCGCGCATCATCACCAAAGCTGCCGCGCCGTCGTTGATGGACGATGAGCTGGCCGCGGTGATGGTGCCGTCTTTTTTGAAGGCAGGTTTGAGCGCGGTGATTTTGTCGAGCTTGGCTTTGGCGGGGCCTTCGTCGATGCTGACCACCGTTTCACCTGCGCGGGTTTTCACCGTGACCGGGGCGATCTCTGCGGCAAAGGCGCCGGAGCTGGCGGCCGCTTGGGCGCGCTTGACGCTGGCAATCGCAAAGGCGTCTTGCGCTTCGCGGGTGAAGCTGTACTTGGCAGCGCAGTCTTCACCGAAGGTGCCCATGGAGCGACCTGGCTCGTAAGCGTCTTCCAGGCCATCGAGCATCATGTGGTCAAAAATGCGGTCGTGGCCCATGCGGTAACCACCGCGACCTTTTTGCAGCAGATACGGGGCGTTGGTCATGCTCTCCATGCCGCCAGCGATGATCACCTCGTGGCTACCGGCCATCAGCATGTCATGCGCGAACATGGCGGCCTTCATGCCCGAGCCGCACATCTTGGACAAGGTCACTGCACCGGCGCTCTTGGGCAAACCACCTTTGAAAGCGGCTTGACGCGCTGGCGCTTGGCCTTGACCGGCCATCAAGCAGTTGCCGAACAAGACCTCGCCCACAGCCTCAGGCGCAATGCCTGCGCGCTCCACCGCTGCGCGGATGGCCACACCACCCAGGTCATGGGCGGACAAGGAAGAGAAGTCGCCCTGGAAGGCACCCATGGGGGTACGGGCGGCGGACACAATCACAACGGGATCAGACATGAGGTTCTCCAATTTGATGAGCCTGTGACAGGCTAGGTTGTAAAAAAATCAGCCCCACTTGGCCGGCAAACTGGCCAGGGCGGCATTGTAAAAATCATCGAGCAAAGCTGGGTTGCCGACGTCCATGTGCAGGTCTTGCAGCAGGCCGTCATTGAGGCCATAGGCCCAGCCATGCACCGTGACATTTTGGCCTCTGGCCCAGGCGTCCACCATCACCGTGCTCACAGAAATGTTGACCACTTGCTCAATCACATTGAGGTCGCACAAAGCATCGATGCGTTTGTCTTCGGGCAAGGCTTGCAGCAGGTCGCGGTGACGGTGGCGCACGTCTTGGATGTGACGGATCCAGTTGTCGGCCAAGCCGATGCGCGCGCCACTGAGTGCGGCCTTCACGCCCGCGCAACCGTAATGCCCCACCACCATGATGTGCTCGACTTTGATGTGCTCCACCGCGAACTGGATGGCGGACAAAGCATTGAGGTCGGAGTGCACCACCACATTGGCCACGTTGCGGTGCACGAACACCTCACCCGGCTCCAGCCCGGTGATCTGGTTGGCAGGCACGCGGCTGTCTGAGCAACCGATCCACATGTATTTGGGGGTTTGCTGCTTGGTCAGGCCGGTGAAAAAGCCGGGGCGCTCACGCTCCATTTGCGCGGCCCAGGCGCGGTTGTGGGCAAACAAGTTTTGAATATCACTCATGGTTTCATTTCTGTGCAGGCTTCAAAGACACACGGATCTGCCAATCCAACAAACCCAAACGCGCACGCGCTTGCGCATCTCTGGTCGAAGGGAATTCACAAGCAGTCGCACCAGGTGGCGAACACACATGCGAGGCTGGATCACCCAAATTCCACACACCTTGTGCATCGCGAGCAGTGCCGGTGTAGCTCAGGCTCATGGCGGCCTGCATCGGGTCTTGCGGCGCGGGCTTGGCCAACAGGTTGCGACCGGTGTTGACGTAGTTCTCTGAGATGCCCAGCATGGGCAGCAAGGTGGGAAACATGTCGCGGTGGCTGGCTGGCAGGGCTTGCTGCTCGCCACACTGATCGGCGCCCCAAATCACAAAGGGCACCTGGCCGGCCAGGTAACGACGCTCAGGCGTGGCGTACAGCCCGAAGCTGCGCACATTGTGGTCGCCTGTTGCGGCCAACACGGTCGAGCGTGCATGGGGTGTGGCGTGCACATGCTGCACAAAATCACCCAGCAGGTCGGTGGCGTAATGGTAGGTGTGCAAATTGGGCACGGTGTCGGCATTGACTTCGCCGCGGAAGATGCGCATGTCACGCTCAAGCCGCTGGTAGTCGCTGGGTAAATCGTAAGGCGGGTGGTTGGTGGAGGTGAGCACAAACACAAACAAAGGCTGGGCATCGGGCTGCGCTGACTTCAAGCGTGTTTTCAAGTAATCAAACACATAGCTGTCCCACACGCCCCAAATGCCCAGCGACGCTTCGGGGTAAAGGGCTTTCAAGGTGTTGGCGTCCACCACCTCGTCAAAGCCTTGAACCTTGAGGACGCGGTCCAGGTCGCGCCAACCCGAACGCGCCGAGGTCACAAACACCGTGCGGTAGCCCGCGTTTTTCATCACCCGAGGGATGGCCCAAGGCATGGGCTGCTTGCCAGGTGGCCCCAGCGTCAGCGGCGTGATGGGCGTGGAAAACAGAATGGCCTCAAGCGAGGGATGGGTGCCGGGTTGGGCCGAGTCGAAGTTCTTGAAATGACAGGCTTGCGAGAGCGTGGGCGCCAAGCGGCCCAGCACATCGAATGTGGGGCCGTGGTAGCGAAAGGGCTCTGCGCTCCAAGACTCCATCAAAAAGAACATCAGGTTGCGCGGCTTGTTGAGTGCGGCCACAGGCTCGCGGCTGCCGGTGAGTTGGCGCATCAGCGCAGGTTCATCGGCAGCGTCCAGCCCCAAGACGCGGGCGGCCTGCAAGGGCTCGTTGTAGCCTAAGCGCTTCAAGCCCAGCAAAGGGTCGCTCAGGTTTTGTGATTCACGCCGGCTGTCCCACGCAAACTTCAGAGCCATGACACCGTTGGGCACCATGTCGTTGAGGAACTGTGTGGGCGTGACCGACACGTTTTGCCGCCCCAAAGCCATCGCGCGCAGCGTGCCTTTGGTGGTGAGCACCAGCATGAAGAGTGCGATCAACACGCCCAGCAAGGTGAGCCAACCGGCGCGGTTGACCCGCAGCACAGCAGACGTTTGCCGGTTCAGCCAGTTGCTCACGCCGGTGTTGATGCCTTGAACCCAGCGTACCGCGAGCATGCTGGCCGCAGCCCAAATGAGCAAGGTGGTGATGACCGGAAAGTCATGCCAAATGGTTTGAACAATCGCCTGGGTGTCGTCCTCAAAAAAACCAAAAACGATGGGATCGATGGGCGTTTTGTAAAAACCAAAGTAATGCAGGTTGATCAGCGAGGCCAGGGCAAACACCCACGCCACCGCTGCAACCAAGGAGCCACGCAGGCTTTGGCGTGACAACATCAGCACCGGCCACAAAAGTACGGCAGCGGCTGCGCTGACCTTGAGGTCAAAGCGCGCGCCTTGCCACATGACCATGCGCAGATCAGGCCAGGACAGGGGCAAATCTGCTGGCCAGTGCCACGCGATTTGCAAGCCACGCAAGATCGAGAGCACCAAGGCCACACCCACAACCATGGCCCAGGCGTAGAGCGTGGCCGATGAGACCGCGCGCAAACAACGCTGAGACCAAGACATGGTGGGCATGGTGCTCAAGGGCATCACATGGTTTCTGCGAACAACTCGCGGCCAATCAGCATGCGGCGAATTTCACTGGTGCCAGCGCCAATTTCATAGAGCTTGGCATCACGCCACAAACGCCCCAGTGGGTAGTCGTTGATGTAGCCATTGCCACCGAAAATTTGTATGCCCTCACCCGCCATCCACGTGGCTTTTTCAGCGCACCACAAAATGACCGAGGCGCAATCTTTGCGAACCTGGCGCACATGCTCGGTGCCCAGCATGTCCAGGTTTTTGCCCACGGTGTAGCAAAAAGCGCGACCGGCTTGCAGCACGGTGTACATGTCGGCCACCTTGCCTTGGATGAGTTGGAACTCACCGATGCTTTGGCCAAATTGTTTGCGGTCGTGGATGTAGGGCACCACATTGTCCATCACCGACTGCATGATGCCGATGGGGCCCGCAGCAAGCACCGCACGCTCGTAATCCAAGCCGCTCATCAGCACCTTGGCGCCACCATTGAGCCCGCCCAAAATATTGCCTGCTGGCACCTCAACGTTTTCAAACACCAGCTCGCCGGTATGGCTGCCACGCATGCCCAGTTTGTCGAGCTTTTGCGCGATGGAAAAACCCGGCATGCCTTTTTCAATCAAGAACGCGGTCACACCACGCGCACCCAACTCAGGCTCGGTCTTGGCATACACCACCAAGGTGTCGGCATCGGGGCCGTTGGTGATCCACATTTTGTTGCCGTTGAGCAGGTAGTAACCGCCCTTGTCTTCGGCCTTGAGTTTCATGCTGATCACATCCGAGCCAGCCCCGGGCTCGCTCATGGCCAAGGCGCCCACATGCTCGCCCGTGATGAGCTTGGGCAGGTACTTGGCGCGTTGCTCGGGTGTGCCGTTGCGTTTGATTTGGTTCACGCACAAATTGCTGTGCGCGCCGTAGCTCAAACCCACCGAGGCACTGGCGCGTGAAATTTCTTCCATGGCGATCATGTGGGCCAGGTAGCCCATGTTGGCGCCACCGTATTCTTCGCTGACCGTGATGCCCAGGACACCGAGTTCGCCCATTTTTTGCCACAAATCCATGGGGAACTGGTCGCTGCGGTCGATCTCGGCAGCGCGGGGAGCGATTTCTGCCTGCGCAAAAGCCTGGACGGCATCGCGCAAGGCATCGATGTCTTCGCCAAGTTGGAAATTCAAGCCAGGTAAGTTCATGAAGGTCTCCTAGTAGTTTTGTGGCACGGGCATGAGGGTTTGCTGCATGGCGGCGCAAACACGTGTTTGACCGTCGGCCCCCAGGTGCAGCACCTCAGCGCTGGCGATGATGATGCGCTTGCCGGCCTTGAGTACTTGGCCTGTGGCACGCAGTTCGCCGCCCTGGCAGGCGCTGATGAAATTGATTTTGTATTCGACGGTGACGATTTCCATGCCCTCAGGCGCCACCGTCAGTCCGGCGTAACCGCCTGCGATGTCAGCAAGTGCACCCATGGCGCCACCATGAAAGCCCCCCTGCTGTTGGGTGACCTTGTCGGTGTACGGCATGGCGAGCACACACCGCCCAGGCTCGGCAGAGATCAAGCTCACCCCAAGATGCTGCATCATGCCCTGGCGCAGCAGGCTGGCCTGCACACGCGCAAACACGGCGCTGGGCGTGGCCTGTGAGCTCATGCGGCCTCCTTGGTGGTCTTGCTGGCTCGGCGCAAAGCCTTGGTCACGGTCTGCGTCACGGACACAGCAGGCTTGGCAGCTTTCGAGAGCAGGTTGTGAGCTTCGCGCTCATGGGCCTTGATCTCGTCGAGGTTGGCTTGCAGCTCCGTCATCTGCGCCTCGATGCTTTGCCGCTGCTTGCCCAGCACATCGAGAAATTTTTGCATCTGCGGGCCGGTGTCACGCGGGCTGTCGTACATGTCGATGATGTCTTTGGCCTCATTCAGACTCAAGCCCAGGCGTTTGGCACGCAAGGTGAGTTTGAGGCGGGTACGGTCGCGCCCGGTGTAGACGCGATTGCGACCACCCGGCCCACTGCGGGTCGGCTGCAGGAGACCCATGTCTTCGTAAAAACGAATGGCGCGCGTGGTGAGGTCAAACTCTTTGGCCAAATCGCTGATGCTGTAAGTGGTTGCCATAGAAGCCTTTTTTCGATCGCCTTGCGTGATGTGGGCTACCAGACCGGTCGTGCACCACAAGACCATCACCAAGCGCCCTACAATGAACGCAAGATTGACGTTTACGTAAACGTCAATTATGTCGCAAAATTCCTCTATGAACGAACTCGAAAAGCAACTCCATTACCCATGGGGCGAGGCCCTGCCCCCGGAGGGCGGCAGCTTAACACTCGCACCCGGCATCAAGTGGATACGCATGGGCTTGCCGTTTGCCTTGAACCACATCAACCTGTGGCTGCTGCGCGATGAAATCGACGGCCCCCAAGGCAAGGTGCAGGGCTGGTGCATTGTGGATTGCTGCATCAGCCGGGACGAAGCCAAGTTGCAATGGGAAACCATTTTTGAACACGAGCTCGAAGGCTTGCCTGTGCTTCGTGTACTTGCCACCCACATGCACCCAGACCACATTGGTCTGGCGCATTGGCTCTGCGAGAGGTGGAGCACACCGCAGCACACCTGCCGGCTTTGGGTGAGCGCCACGGATTACAACTTGGCACGCATTGGGTCGCACTTGACCCACGGGTTTGGTGGGCCTGCTGCCGCCGCTTTTTTTGCCTCGCATGGGCTCAACGACCCACAGGCTGTGGCGCAGATGCGCGATCGGGTGGGCTACTACGCCAGCTTGGTGCCCGATGTGCCGCGTGCTTTTCGGCGTTTGATGGATGGCGATGAGGTCACCATTGGCGCGCTGCGCTGGCGTTGCATCAGTGGCTACGGCCATTCGCCAGAACACATGGCTTTGTATTGCGATGAATTGCACATGCTCATTGGGGGCGACATGATGCTGCCGCGCATCTCCACCAATGTGAGCGTCTTTGACAACGAGCCCGAGGCCGATCCGCTCAAGTTGTTTCTTGCGTCGATCGACAAGTTCAAACCCCTCCCGCCCGACACACTCACCCTGCCCTCACACGGCAAGCCGTTCAAGGGGCTGCACACCCGCATTGAACAATTGCATGACCACCACCGAGAGCGCTTGGCCGAGGTGATGGCGGCTTGCGAGACACCACAAAGTGCGGCTGACGTGCTGCCCGTGCTGTTCAAGCGCCAACTCGACATGCACCAAATGAGCTTTGCCATGGGTGAGTCCATTGCTCACCTGCACGCGCTGTGGCATGCCGGCCACCTGCGCCGCACACAAGGTACGGATGGCGTTTTCCGCTTCGTTCGCTGAGCCTCACCAGTCTGGCAAGACCACCTGGCGCAAGGTCTGGCGCTGCTGGTCAAGGTCTGGCACCAAGGTGCGGACTGTGTCCCAAAATGCCGGGCTGTGGTTCATCTCACGCAGATGGCTCAGCTCGTGGGCGACCACGTAATCAATCACGCTGGGCTGCAAATGGATCAGCCGCCAGTTCAGCCGGATGGACCCGTCCGATTTGGCGCTGCCCCACCGTGTGCCCGCTTGGCTCAGCGAGAGTTTGCGCCACTGAACCTGCAGCAAGGGCGCAAAGTGCACCATCCTTTCCAGAAAATATTGGCGCGCTTGGGCCATCAGCCAGGCCTGAACCGCATCGCGGATTTGATCTGCATTCGCAGCCTGAGACAGGCCCAAATAAAGGATGCCCGCATCTTGACCCGATGTGGGCACGAGTTCGGCATGCGCGTTGTAGGTACGCGATGGGTCCAACTGCAGCCGCAAGGTTTGGCCCAGGTAAGGAAAGCAAGCACCATCGCACCAAGCGATACGGGCTAGCGCCAACCGCTCTTGTTGCGAACGGGTCTCCTCGAGCTTGCGCACGATCCAGCTTGCTTTTTCCTGCAAGGCGGACTCCACCTCGGCAAGTGCCACCCAATTGGGCGCACGCACCACCAGACCGTCAGCGCCCACCAGAAAGCCGATGGTGCGGCGGCGCGCACGTTTGAATTCGTAAGCCACCCAGGTATCAGCCAGGCAGCTGCGTCGATTGGCACGGGGGTGGGCAAATGCAGGCTCGGCCGGCACTGGCGCTGTGAACGCGGGCTCAACTTTCGCAGGCTGCGATGGAGCCAGCCAATCAAACGCGAGTTGCATCAGGCCAGGCATGAGGAGCCCGTTTCAGGGGTAGGCTTCGGGGTCGAGGCGATGCATCTCAGCCTCGATCCAGGCCTCGACCTCTTTCATCAACTCCGCTGGCTCCCGGCCTTGGCTGGGAATCGGCGCTCCAATGGAGACATCCACGACGCCAGGGGTTTTGATGAACGCTTTGCGTGGCCAGCATTTGGCCGAGGTCACCGCAATGGGGATCACCGGCGTCCCGGTTTCAATGGCCAGGCGCGTGCCGCCTGTTTTGTAGGTGCCTTTCTTCCCACGCGGGATGCGGGTTCCCTCCGGAAACATGATGATCCACACACCCCGGTCAAGCAACGCCTTGCCCTGCGTGACCACTTTGGCAAAGGCTTGCGAACCCTGCGAGCGGTCGATGTGAATCATGTCCAGGCGCCCCATGGCCCAACCGAAGAAAGGCACGTACAAAAGCTCTTTCTTGAACACGTACGCCAGGGGGTGCGGCATGATGGTGGGCATCAAAAAAGTTTCGAATGTGGACTGGTGCTTGACCAGCAAAATCGCTGGGCTGGTCTGGCCGGTGGGCAGGTGCTCCATGCCGGTGATGCGCGTGCGAATGCCCAGGATCAAACGCGCCCCCTGAATCGACCAGTTCAACCAACGCGCAGCCATCCAGTACAAAGGGTTGCCACGGATACGAACAGAAGCCAGCAACATGATGATGCCCCAGGGCACCACCGTGATGAGCATCCACAACGCGTGGATCAGGGATCGAAGGAAGGACATGGCTAGCCTTGGAGAAAACGCTGCTTAACGGGCCAACACATGGTCGGCAAAAGCCAGCAAGTTGTCGTGTACCCGGGTGTGCGCCGGAAAACTGGCGGGCAAACTTTGGCCACGCAGGGATTCACCCTTGCCAGTGAGCACCAGGTGCGGCTCACACCCCAGTGCCGCCCCAGCCAAGAGGTCACGGGCAGAGTCGCCAACGGTGGGCACCCCGGCAAGGTCAACGCCAAAGCGTTCACCAATTTGCTCAAACAACCCTGGCAAAGGCTTGCGGCAGTTGCACACATCGTCAGGGGCATGGGGGCAGTAAAAAATAGCGTCAATTCGGCCACCCACTTTGGCCAGCAGCTTGTGCATTTTCGCGTGCATGGCGTTCAAGGCACCGACATCAAACAGGCCACGACCCAAACCCGACTGGTTGGATGCAATCACCACGTGCCAGCCGGCGTGGTTGAGCTTAGCGATGGCCTCAAGCGCACCGGGCAAGGGCACCCATTCAGCCGCCGACTTGATGTAGCTCGCGCTGTCTTGGTTGATGGTACCATCACGGTCGAGAATCACGAGTTTCATGGCTTGGGACGCTTAGGCGGCTAAACGTGAGAGATCGGCCACACGGTTCATGGCGCCATGGAGCGTGGCCAGCAAGCCCAGACGGTTGGCTCTGAGGGCTGGGTCATCGGCATTGACCATGACATGCTCAAAGAAGGCATCCACCGGCGCTTTGAGTGCTGCCAAAGCCTGAAGATTAGCCTCATAATTGCCTGCAGCCCAAGCAGCATCTGCTTGAGATGCTACCAATTTAAGAGCGTCTGCCAACGCCTTCTCGGCCGCCTCATGCAACAAAGCCGGGTTGATGGCGGCTTGCACGCCACCTTCGACCTTCTTCAAGATATTTCCCACACGCTTGTTGGCCGCAGCCAGGGCGGGCGCCTCGGGCAGTGCGGAAAAACTTCTAACAGCAGCGAGCCGCCTGGCCACCTCGCTCAACCGCTCGGGTCGCAAGGCCAGCACCGCATCGACCTCTTGGGCGCTGTAGCCCTGCTCGCGCAGGCTGCTGGCCAGACGATCAAACATGAAGTCGAGCAAGGCCTCTGAGGCCGGGTTGATCAAGCCCTGGAAGGCTGGAGTTGCCACATCGAGCAGCGCACGCAAACTCAAGGGCAAGTCTTGCTCCACCAGCATGCGAATGACACCCAAAGCATGGCGGCGCAAAGCAAAGGGGTCCTTGTCGCCGCTGGGTAAATTGCCAATGCCAAACATGCCGACCAGGGTTTCGAGTTTGTCGGCCAAGGCTACCAACAGGCCCACGCGGTTGCGTGGCAGCTCGTCGCCAGCAAAGCGCGGCTTGTAATGGTCTTCAATGGCCTGGGCGATTTCGATGCTCAAGCCATCGTGGATGGCGTAATAGCCGCCCATGGTGCCTTGGAGCTCGGGAAACTCGCCAACCATGTCGGTGAGCAAATCCGCTTTGGCCAGCTCAGCGGCCGTATCGGCCTGCTGGCTGAGCTCGGGGGTGGCTGCGCCAGCTTGGGTCAGCAAATGGGCAATGCCGCGCGCAATGGCACGAACCCGCAACACGCGCTCACCCTGGGTGCCCAGTTTGTTGTGATAGACCACCTTATCGAGGCCGGCCACGCGCGAGGCCAAGGTTTTTTTACGGTCTTGGTCGAAAAAGAATTTCGCATCAGCCAAGCGGGGGCGTACCACGCGCTCATTGCCACCCGTGACGGCACTGGTGTCGCTGGGCGAGATGTTGCTCACCACGAGAAACTGATGGGTGAGTTTGCCAGCAGCATCGAGCAGCGGGAAGTACTTCTGGTTGGCTTTCATGGTCAAAATCAAGCACTCCTGGGGCACATCCAGGAACTGCGCTTCAAACGCACATGTCAGCACATTGGGTCGCTCCACCAAAGCTGTGACTTCGTCGAGCAAGGCGTCGTCATGGATAGCGCGCACCCCGCCACCGATCTTGTCGGCGGCAACTTTGAGTTGACGCTCGATGTCTGCACGTCGTTGGGCAAAACTTGCAATCACCGCGCCGTCTTTGGCCAAGGTGTCCGCATAGCTGTCTGCATGGGCAAAGCTCACCGGCGAGACGGCCGCCTCAAACCGGTGACCTTGCGTGGTGCGCCCTGCTTGCAAGCCCAGCGCTTGCACGGGCACCACCTGGTCACCGTACAAGGCCACCAGACCGTGGGCTGGACGAACAAAGCTCACGCTGCTCCACCCCGGCAAATCACAACCCGATTCAAGCTGGTACTGCATGACTTTGGGAATGGGCAACTTGGCGAGGCTGTCGAGCAAAGCTTTTTGCAAGCCCTCGGCCAAGGTTGCGCCCGTCATCACGCTTTCAAAAAACAAGACTTGCGCCTTGCCATCATCCACACGCTTGAGCTGGTTGACCGCGGCTTGCGGATCCTGCACATCTGCGCCTAAGGCCTGGAGTTTTTTCAGCAAAGCCGGCGTGGCCTGGCCCTGGCTGTCCAAGCCCACATGGGTCGGCATGAGCTTTTGCGACACCGCTTTGTCTGCCGCTTGGGCCGCCACACCGGTGATGTGGACAGCCAGCCGCCGCGGAGAAGCAAACGCCGTGACGTGCGACTCGGCGCTGGCCAGGCCTTGCGCTTTCAATTGCGCCAACAAAACAGCCGCAAAAGCATCGCCGAGTTTGTTCAGGGCTTTGGGGGGCAACTCTTCAACAAAAAGTTCAATCAACAGGTTATTCATGGCGTCGTCGGTTCGTGGCTTGGGGGGTCAGGCAGCTTTGTGGGGCATGTGTGCCACCCATTCACGCGGGGCCATGGGGAAGCCCAGTCGCTCACGGCTCTCAAAATAGCTTTGTGCCACGGCTCTGGCCAGGTTGCGGATACGGCCAATGTAGGCAGCACGTTCTGTCACGCTGATGGCCCCGCGGGCGTCGAGCAAATTGAAGGTGTGTGCCGCCTTGAGCACCTGCTCGTAAGCAGGGAGCGCGAGCTGCTGGGTCATGAGGTACTGGGCCTGCTTTTCATGCGCGCCAAAGGCTGTGAACAAAAAGTCTGCGTCAGAGTGCTCAAAGTTGTAGGCCGATTGCTCTTGTTCGTTTTGAAGATACACATCCCCATAACTCATGGTGTCGGTCCACTTGAGGTTGTAGACGTTGTCGACCCCCTGGAGGTACATGGCCAGACGCTCCAAGCCGTAGGTGATTTCACCGGTGATAGGCTTGCAGTCAATACCCCCCACCTGCTGAAAGTAGGTGAACTGCGTGACCTCCATGCCATTGAGCCAAACCTCCCAGCCCAAGCCCCAGGCGCCCAGGGTTGGGTTTTCCCAATCGTCTTCTACAAAACGGATGTCGTTTTTCTTTAAATCAAAGCCCAGAGCCTCAAGCGACCCCAGGTACAGCTCCAAGATGTTGCTGGGCGCGGGCTTGAGCACCACTTGAAACTGGTAGTAGTGCTGCAGGCGATTGGGGTTTTCGCCGTAGCGGCCGTCTTTGGGCCTGCGGCTGGGCTGCACATAGGCGGCCTTCCAAGGCTCAGGGCCAATTGCTCTCAAAAATGTAGCGGTATGTGACGTGCCGGCGCCGACTTCCATGTCATAGGGCTGCAAAAGTGCGCAGCCCTGGGCATCCCAGTAGGCCTGGAGTTTCAAAATGATTTGCTGGAAGGTCAACATGGTGGGGGTCTAGGGCTGAACCTGCATGGCAAACATGGGTTCACCACCCATGGCACCAAGCAATGTAAAACCTTGATTTTACGGGGCTTCGGGCCGCTCTCGCCGAGCCCGCCAAGCCAGGCCCACCACAGCAATGGCCAACAGCCAGCAAGGCCAAAGCCCCGCACGCGCCACCCAGCTTGCGTAGGGCGTCAATCCCTCGCGCCCCTCAACCACCACGGCCAAGCTGCCGCGCTCGAAACGTGGCAACTGCGCATGCACCAGGCCATGGTGGTTGATGGCTGCGGTCATGCCTGTGTTGGTGGCGCGCACAAAAGGCCGCTCGAACTCCAAAGCACGCAGCCGAGAGATGGCCAAATGCTGATCTGGCGCTTGACTGCGACCAAACCACGCCATGTTGCTGACATTGACAAACACGGTGGGAGGCTGCTTGACCAAGAATCGGCGGGCCAACTCTTCGCCAAACAGGTCTTCAAAGCAAATGTTGGCGGCCAAGCGCTGCCCTTTCCAAGCCAAGGAGGGCTGGTTGATGGCCCCTCGGTTGAAATCACCAAGGGGGATGTTCATCAGCTCGGTGAACCAACGAAACAGGGGCGGAATGAACTCGCCAAAAGGCACGAGGTGATGTTTGTCATAACGCCAAATGTCTTTTTGCGCGGGCAGCAAGCCGATGACGGAGTTGGTGTAGCCCTCCAAAAAACTGCCCTGAGGCATGCCGATCATGGCGGCACGTTCGCCCGTGGCGAAGCTCTCGCGCAAGGCAGGCCAATAGGCAGGCGGCAGCTGTTCGGGCAACAGGGGCAGGGCTGTTTCGGGCGCCACCACCACATCGGCTTGGCCGTTTTTGAGCATGTCGCCATACCAAGACAGGGCCTCAGGCACGCCGGTGCCTTGCTCGAATTTTTCGTTTTGTGCGATGTTGCCTTGCAAAAGCAAGAGGCTGATGGTGCCGCTGCTGCGGGTCCATGCCGCAGATTCAGGCACCAGTTGCTTCGCAGCCCAGGGCAGCACACACACAGCGATCAACACATGCACGCCGCTGATACCCAGGTGTGGGCGCAAGTGCGCCAAGCCCATGGCCAACGCCGCGATCAAGGCGGCCATACCATGTGCACCCACCCATGGCGCCCAAGCCGACATCACGCCTTCAATGTGCGCATAGGCAACCCCACCCCAACCAAAACCGGTGAACCAAAGCGAACGCGCCAATTCAGCGGCTATCCACAGTGCACCGAAAAGGCAAGCTCTGCCCCACCCCGAGCCAGGCTTGAGCCAGTGGTAGAGCGCCATGGCTGCGGCATGGTAAAGGCTCAACGCAGCCGCCAGGCTCAACACGGCCAGCACGGCCAAGAGGGCTGGCAGGCTACCGTAGGTGTGCAGGGCTGTGAACAGCCACCAAAACGTCACGCATAACCAGGCTGTTGCAAACGTCCATGTCAGGCTAGCGGCTTGGCGCAGATGCCTGGCACGGTCCAGCAAGCTGGCAAACAAAACCAAGCTCACAATTTGCAGCAGTGCCGAAGGTTGCTCTGTCCAAGGCAAGGCCAGGCTCAGGGCCTGCAAGACACCCGCGACAGCACAGCCCGCATAAGCCCAGCTTGTGTAGCTCAGCGGCGGCCCCACCTCAGGCTTCAACATGCCCCGCAGGCGCTGGGCTGACTTTGAACCATTTCACGGCGCCGCCTTTGGTGTGCAGCACTTGAAAACGCAAGCCAGCCAGGATGAAGTGCTCGCCTTTTTGCGGCACATGGCCCATTTCATGGGCGATGAGGCCACCGATGGTGTCAAAGTCCAAGTCACCGGGCTGGTTGCTGATGCTCACGTCAAAGGCGAGGTTGACACGGTCGATGGTGGTGTCGCCACTGACCCTGTAGGACCGGTCTGCCAGCGCAAAGATGTCGCCGTTGTCTTCGGGGATGTCGAACTCGTCTTCGATTTCCCCGACGATTTCCTCCAGCACATCCTCGATGGTGATCAGGCCAGCCACCCGCCCAAACTCATCAATGACGATGGCCAAATGATTGCGGTTGCCCCTGAACTCACGCAGCAAATCATTGAGGCCTTTGCTTTCGGGAACAAACACAGCAGGCCGGAGCAAAGCGCGAATATTGAGCTCTGGGGCGCGCTGGAGCTTGAGCAAGTCCTTGGCCATGAGAATGCCAATGAGGTTTTCGCGATCCCCCTCATAAACAGGAAACCGCGAGTGCCCGGCATCAATGATCTGGTGCAGCAGCTCATCCACGGGTGACTCGATGTTGAGCACATCCATGCGGGGAGCGGGCACCAGCACATCGCCCGCGGTCATGGTTGCGAGCCGAATCACGCCCTCTAGCATCACGCGGGACTCGGCCGCAATGATGTTGTTGTCCTCTGCCTCTGCCAGGGTCTCGATCAGCTCCGCCGTGTTGTCTGGGCGTGGGTGGAGAAAATCTGCAATTTTTTGGAGCAGCGTGCGCCGGTCTTCTTTAGGGCGCGCAGGATGAGGTTCTGACACAAGGGCAATGGTTTGTTGAGACACTGTAAGGATAGCGGATTGTCAGTGGCTTGCCTCAAGAGCCCGAGCGGTGTCGTCCGTCTTGCACACCTTTGCGAATTTCTTGCAAGTTGGCCAACAAGGCCATGAACTCCTTGGCCTGCACCTTCAGGCGGTATTCCGTCTGCGCCCATTGCTCTTCGAGCATTTCGCTCATGCGGGTGTCAAATGTGGCGGGGGGCAGGCGCAAATAGGCTTGTGTCTCGCCTGCTTCTTGCTCAATGCTCGCCCCGGCTTTTTTAGCGATTTTCAACATCGCTGTGTTTTCGCTCAGTGCGTGGATGAACATGAGCGCAACGCCCTCGTTTCTTGCGTGCGTCACAGCTCGCTCAAACAGCAAACCACCCAACCCGCGCCCGCGTGCTGACTTGTCCACAGACACCCCAAACTCGGCGCAGGCATCCAAATGCTTGTCAACCGAGTAGGCCACATGGGCCATGGCGATCAAACGCAGGCGCCAGTTGAAGATGCCAAAGACGCTGTCTTGCTCAAAATTCAGACCCTTGGCGTACTTCAGGATTTGTTCGTCGTGGGCGGCATAGCCAAATCGCAAGTACCGATCTTCCGGGCTCAAGGCCAGCAAGTGCTTGGTGATGCGGGGCAGATGGCGGGCATGAAGCTGTCGAATGGCCGAGGATCGCCACCAGCCGCCTTGATTTTTCATCGTCGTTAGACCCAAAGGGTCTTTACCACCTGCTTCAAACATCCGGTTATCCTAACTTTTGTGCGGCAAACATGCACATTTGAACGAAAAACTAAGGATTTATCCTCTATGAAAATGGCTTCATTGAGGGCTTAATCGGACGCGTTAGGAGACAAAAATCAATGGACAAGTTTTGGGTGAAGCAATACCCCCCTGGTGTACCCCACGAGATTGACCTGAGTCAGTACACCTCTTTGAATCAACTGCTCGAGGAGTCGTTCAGGACCAATGCCGCCAGACCGTTTTCTGTTTGCATGGATCAGTGGATGACTTACAAGCAGCTCGACGAGCTGTCTGCCGCGCTGGGTGCGTGGTTACAAAGGCTTGGCTTGGAGCCACATGCGCGTGTGGCCATCATGCTGCCCAACATCCCTCAGTTTGCAGTGACCATGTCGGGCATTTTGAGGGCTGGCTACACCTGTGTGAACGTCAACCCCCTCTACACGGCCAGAGAGCTTGAGCACCAACTCAAAGATTCCGGGGCTACAGCCATTGTGGTGCTTGAGAATTTTGCGCACACCTTGGAAGAAGTGATTGATAAAACCCAGGTCAAGCATGTGTGCATGGCCTCGATGGGTGACTTGCTGGGTCCGTTTTATGGGCGTTGGATCACGTTTGCTGTTCGCCACCTGGCAAAGATGGTGCCGGCCTACCGCCTGCCCATCGATGACACTCGCACAGTGACGACGTTCAAACAGGCGTTGGCCATAGGCGCCTCGCAAGCACTGCGTCCTGCCGATGTGAACCTGGACTCCATTGCGTTTTTGCAGTACACCGGCGGCACCACCGGTTTGAGCAAAGGCGCTGTACTCACACACGGCAACGTGGCTGCAGCGATTCTCCAGGCTGAATCTTGGTTTACCCCTGCACTTAAACGCATAGGCGACATCAAGCAAGCCAACAGCATCGCAGCTTTGCCGCTGTATCACATCTTTGCTTTGACCTTGTGCTTTCTCACCATACGCTGGGGATCGCACACCACGTTGATTCCGAACCCGAGAGACATCGGCAAATTCATTGAGGTGCTCAAGAAGCGAACTTTCCATTTGCTGCCTGCTGTCAACACCTTGTTCAACGCACTTTTGCAGCACCCACAATTCAAAACTTTGGATTTTTCCAACCTTGTGTTGTCACAGGCTGGTGGCATGGCTGCCTCAGAAGGCACGGCCAAGCATTGGTATGAAGTGACGGGCTGCGCCATGATTGAGGGCTGGGGCATGAGCGAAACCTGCGCTATTGGAACCAACAACCCCGTCACCAGCAACCGTTTTTCTGGCTCCATTGGCTTGCCATTGCCGGGGGTCGAGATTGCGATCAAAAACGATGACGGTCAAAGCTTGCCCATTGGCGAGTCTGGCGAAATTTGCATACGCGGACCGAATGTGATGCATGGCTATTACCAGCAGCCCGAAGAAACACAAAAAGCATTCACAGTCGACGGCTTCATGCGCACGGGTGATGTGGGCATCATGGATGAGAGTGGTTACACAAAAATCGTCGATCGCAAGAAAGACATGATCATTGTGAGCGGCTTCAATGTCTTCCCAAGCGAACTGGAAAACGTCATCTCGTTGTGCGAAGGCGTGTTGGAGTGTGCTGTGATTGGCGTGCCGGACGCCAAGGCTGGTGAAGCCATCAAGGTGTATGTGGTGCGCAGTGACGCGACCCTGTCAGAGCACGATTTGGCCAAGTACTGCGCAGACAACCTCACAGGTTATAAGCAGCCCAAGTACATTGAGTTCAGAGACGAATTGCCCAAATCTAACGTGGGTAAGATTTTGCGCCGCGAGCTCAGGGCGGGCAAATAGTGCGCAACCCTTTGCCGCCAGACATGGTGGTGCTTGAACGTGGCTGGCTGTCCTCGAACAATATTGTGTTTTTGGGAGAGGGCACAGCCAGCATCGTGGATACCGGCTATGCCACGCATGCGGAACAAACACTTGCACTCGTAGAAGCAACGCTGGCAGGTCGTACCCTGCAAAACATTGTTAACTCGCACCTTCACAGCGACCATTGTGGAGGCAATGCCAAGCTTCAACACCACTACCCTGAGTGCCTGACACATATCCCCCCTGGTTTGCATGATGCAGTGCTAAACTGGGATGAGATTGATCTGAGCTATGAACCTACAGGACAGCAATGTCCTGTGTTTTCATACCAACAACTTCTTCAACCCGGATCGAGCATCGCGCTTGAAGCGCATCATCTTGAGACTCATGCTGCGCCTGGGCATGACCCGCACGCGGTTCTCTTGTTCGATCGGGAATATGGTGTGTTGTTATCTGCCGATGCACTCTGGGAAAACGGCTTTGGCGTGGTCTTTCCAGAACTTGAGGGCAAAAATGCATTTCATGAGGTTCGAGAAACGCTCGAACTGATCGAGGATTTACCGGTCAACATTGTTGTGCCCGGTCATGGCCGAGCTTTTGCTGATGTGAAAACTTCTCTTCAAAGCGCAAGGCATAGGCTCAACAAGTTTGAGAAAGATCCAAGGTACCACGCACGGTACGCAGCCAAGGTTTTGCTTAAATTTAAGCTGCTGGAACAACGTCAAATCGATTTGGTGACACTGACTACCTGGATAAACCAAACAAGTTACTTCAGCTTATTGCATCAGCAATTTTTTTCGAGCACCAGCAGCGCCCTGTGGGTGGATGACTTGCTGAATGACTTGTCCAAGTCTGGTGCTATCAAGATAGAACATGATCAAGTCTTTGATCAATGAGTTTTCGAGAAGGAATGTGACGGACAAATAAAAACGCCCCATCGAATG
>DKJZ01000097.1 GCA_002454975.1 Hylemonella sp. UBA6679 | reverse complement strand
ATAGTCCAGCGATTTGGCGGGTGAGAGCAAAAACAACATGGTCAGGCTTAGGGCGTCTGTGTTGAGGCTGTTGGGGCCAGGCCAGAAGGCACCTGGCCTTTGGGTCTGAACATCTTAAACAACTGCTCAGGGCCCACGGTGAAATAGTCGGCCGGGCCGCCTGCACGCAGGATGTGCCCCGCATTCGCCGTGTCGTACACCCCGTCTTTGAGCAAACGTTGGTCGATGTGCACCGCCACCACCTCGCCAAAAACCATCCAAGTGGGCACAGGCTGCTGGTCGATGCCCTGCAGCTGAAGAATTTGCGTGACACGGCACTCAAAACTCACGGGGCTTTCCAGCACACGCGGCGCACCGATCAGGCGTGAGGCCACCGGGGTGAGGCCGGCCAAGTCAAACTCGTTGACCTCTGGCGGAACCGCCTCGCACGATTGGTTCATGGCCTCGGCCAGGTCGCGTGTGGCCAAGTTCCAGGCAAATTCACCGGTGTCTTGCGCGTTACGCAAGGTGTCTTTGGCACCAATGCTGGCAAAGCCCACCAAAGGCGGCGTGTAGTTGAAGGCATTGAAAAAACTGTAGGGCGCGAGGTTCAACACCCCGTCTTTGCTGCGGGTGGAAATCCAGCCTATGGGACGGGGGCCCACGATGGCGTTGAAGGGGTCGTGCGCGAGGCCGTGGCCTTTGGAGGGTTCGTAAACATGCATGTTGGTCATGGTGGTGTCCTGGGTTGGTGCAAGGGTCATTGCCCCTGCGTGTTGCGATGGCGGTTCACTTCCACCTCACTCACATCGGGCGCTTGGTTGCCCCAGCTGTTGCGCACATAGGTGAGCACGGCGGCCACCTCACTGTCTTTGAGCACCAGCACGTAAGGCGGCATGCCGTAGGGACGCGGGTTGCCTTCAGTGGCAGGTGAGTACCCACCATAAAGCAGCATTTGCACCAAATTGGCCGTGGTGTGCATGTTGACAGCGCGGTTGAGCGACAGCGTGGGGTAGCTGCCGGCTTTGCCCTGTCCTTGATCGCCATGGCACTGCGCGCAATGCTTCTCGTACAAAGCCTGGCCTTGCAACATTTTCGCGCTGGACAGGCCGTGCTGGTGCGTCTGCACCCAAGCTGTGCTGACGGTGTTTTGGCTCACAGGCAAGGCTTTTAAAAATACCGCCATGGCCCGCAAATCTGGCTCGCTCAGGTGTTGGGTGCTGCCCTGCACCACCTCGCCCATGGGGCCACTGACCCAAGCACGCTTGCTCGAAGCGACCGTGGTGTCGTCAGTCACACCCGTTTTCAACAAGCGCACCACATCCTCGATGGACCAGTGGGACACACCCGCCTCGGCCGGGTCGGTCAGCGAGGGGGCATACCAGTTTTGCAAGGGAATCAAACCACCGGCCAAATCCAGTGCATCGTTGGTCGCGCCCAGGGCGTTGCGTGCTGTGTGGCAGGCGCTGCAGTGACCCAAACCTTTGACCAAGTAGGCGCCTCGGTTCCATGCCTCGCTTTGCGCGGGGTCGGCTTCAAACAGACCTGGCGAAAAGTACAAGCTGCGCCATGCCCCCAAAGCCAACTGCGTGTTGAAAGGCCAAGCTACCTGGTGCGCCGGCGTGGCTTGCATGACAGGCGGCAAGCTTTGCAAGTAAGCAAACAAAGCGTCGGCATCGGCACGAGACACCAAGGTGGTGTTGGTGTATGGAAACGCGGGGTACAACAAACGGCCATCGCGCGACTGGCCGTGGTGCAGTGCCCGCCAAAAGTCTTCCCGGCTCCACCGGCCCAGGCCTGTGGCTGGGTCGGGGGTGAGGTTGCCAGCAAACACTGCGCCAAAGGGTGTTTCAATGCCGCGCCCCCCTGCGTAAGGCTCACCCCCACGTGCCGTGTGGCAAGCCATGCAATTGCCTGCACGGGCCAAATAAGCCCCACGCTCAACCAAGGCATCTGCTGCTGAAGCAACGCGAGGCTCAAACGCAAGCACGGCCACCGGCCGGCTCCACCACCACGACAAAGCTGCCAGCGCGAGACCAACAGCGAAGGCCAACACCGCGAGTCGTTTGAGCCAGCTCATGGACGTGCCTTTGCCACAGGCAAATCAGCCGTACCGCATGGCATGTGGGCAGATTGCCCCACGGTGAGCGCAGCACTGGTGGCCGCTGAAGGACGGGTGTTGGCAGGCAAGGCCTGCATGCCCAACCAGGTGGCCACGGCGGTGAGGTCATCTGCGCTCAAGCGCTTGGCAATTTGCGCCATGCAGTCGGGCGCGTGGGCGCGGCGTTGACCGTTGCGCCAAGCGCCCAACTGCGCATTGACATAGTCGCGCGGCAAACCCAACAAGCCTGGGGCATGGGGCAAGAGGCCCGTCAAGCGCTCGCCGTGGCAGCTGGTGCAAGCCGGCATGTTCAAGGATGTGTCGCCCACCAAGGCGAGCTGACGGCCACGTGCCAGTTGTTGTGCCGTGGTGGCTGGCTGGCGTGCAGAAGGAGGCGGATAAGGCACATCAAGCGATGCAAAGTACTGCGCCATGTCCCACAGGTAGGCATCGGTCAAGGGATCCACCAAGCGGGTCATCAAGCCGTAATGCCGCCGACCTTCTTTGAAGTTGAGCAGCTGGTTGTAGATGTAGCCCGCAGGCTTGCCTGCAATGCGCGGGTAATAACCATCGGGGCCTGCCCGACCTTGTTCGCCATGGCAGGCGGCACACGCCCGTGTGCGCTCAGCCATGTCGTCAAGGCGGCTTTGGCTCACAGCGGGCAAGGCACCCAGCAAAGCCACACACGCGAGGCCCCAACGCACCACGCGCCTCAGGCTTGATGGGCCAGGCATGCGGCTTAAAAACAAAACCAGCTGGGGGTTTCCCAGCTGGCTGAAGAAGGATGTGCGCATCCGTCAATGGTAACGCCCCAAGCCAAAGGCTTGGCCCGGGGCGTGTGCTTTTGCTTACTTCAAATCACCAGCCAAAGAGGCCAGGGTTTCGGGGGCAATGTTCATGTGGATCGGGTAGTTGGTGTGGTCGCAACCGATCTTCACGCCAGCACCGGCTTGCACAGCCGACTTCATGGCTGGCGTGAACTCAAAGCGCACAAAGTGCACTGCGCTGGTTTTTTCATCGTTCTCGCGGTCGAGGTCTTCGTCAGCAATGGCGTAAACGCGCTGGTAGCCCTCAACTTCCACAAACAAGCGGTCTTCCACACCGATGAGGCGAGCCAACTCACGCTTGCGCTCGTTGATGTCGGTGTACTCGATGAGCATGGTGGCTTTCCAGTTGGAGCCCTCAGGCACCAAGGGTGCATACGCTGCAATTTCTTCGAGGATGGCTTCTTCTTCAAAGATTTTTTCGATGCGCAGCATCTCCTGAATTTGGTAGCGGATGGTGGTCTCGCTTTCAAATTGCAGGTTGATGTGGTCGCCCAGCATCACGCTGCGCAGCTTGCGATGTGCCATCACATCGGCTTTGTGCAGCTTGCGCCACTTGTGATAAGCCTCAAGCGACATGAGGTTGTCGGGGGTGATGTTGCCAGTCAATTGCATGGTGTTCTCCAAAATTAGGTCAAGCCGTAAGCGATACGGATGAGGGTCAAGGGGTGTTGCAGCTCGGGCTCGCCCAGCTTGTTCACCTCAAAGCCCTGCGCGATGTGGTGACCGCCCAGCGGGCAGTCAGAGCTGATGAAGTCGGGTTTGCTGCCGTCTTTCATGGTGGCCATGGCCTTGAAGACGGGCTTGCCAATCTTCATGGACATGTCGTGCGTGGCTTTCTTCACGCCAAAGGTGCCCGCATGGCCCGAGCATCGCTCGATGGTGTTGATGGTGGTCTGCGGCACCATCTTGAGCATCTCCTCGGTCTTCTTGCCGATGTTTTGCACGCGGCCGTGGCAAGGGATTTGGTAGCTCACATTGCCCAAAGACGTGGGGAAATCCACCTTGAGCAGACCGTCACGCTTGCGCGCCATGAGGTACTCAAAGGGATCCCACATGTTTTCTTTGACCAGCTGGGTGTCCGCATCATCAGGGAACATCAGCGGGATTTCTTGCTTGAACATCAAGGTGCAGCTAGGCACAGCGCTCAAAATGGCATAGCCCTCTTTGGCGTACTTGGTCAGCACGGGGATGTTGGCTTCCTTGCTGTCTTTGACCGATTCGAGGTCACCCAAC
The DNA here is from genome assembly GCA_002454975.1 of Hylemonella sp. UBA6679. Lineage (GTDB taxonomy): Bacteria > Pseudomonadota > Gammaproteobacteria > Burkholderiales > Burkholderiaceae_C > Hylemonella. Next base: position 3,487 of record DKJZ01000097.1, on the reverse strand, counting down.
TCCAGCTTGGGCATGCCACAGCACTGCTCTTTGTTCACCAGCACGTAAGGGATCTCGTTGTGGTCCAAGATCTTGATGAGGTCGTGGCCGATGCCTGGCTCGTTGTAGTTGACGTAGCAGGTGGAATAAATCGCCACTTTGCCCGGTGTTTTTTCACCGTTTTTGACCGGGTAAGACTCGCTCTTGGCAGCGCTGGAGCGGAATTTTTGGGTGGCCAAAGAAGGCAGCCAAGCGTTTTCGTCCACGCCCAAAACGTTTTCCATCACACCGCGCACGGCTTTGGTTTTGTTCAGCGCGTTGACGGCCTGCACCACAATGGGAATACCGGCAAAAGAACCGTGCGTGTCGGTTGAGGCCAAGAACTTCTCACCTGCAGAAACCTCGCCTTTTTTGAACTTGATGGCTTTGGCGCGCAGCATGGTGTGCGGGAAGTCAAGGTTCCACTCGTGAGGTGGGGTGTAGGGGCATTTGGTGAGGTAGCACAGGTCACACATGTAACACTGGTCCACCACCTTCCAGTAGTCTTGCTTGGCCATACCATCGACCTCCATCGTGGAGGACTCGTCCACCAAGTCAAACAGCGTGGGGAAAGAACCGCACAAGCTCACGCAACGGCGGCAGCCGTGGCAGATGTCGAAGATGCGCTCTAACTCGTCAAAGCATTTCTCTTCGTTGTAGAAATCGGGGTTTTGCCAATCCAAGGGGTGGCGTGTGGGCGCTTCAAGATTGCCTTCACGAGACATGGTGGTTCCTTCAAGAGATCGGGGTTCGGGGGGAGCGGGCGGCAAGATCGCCCGGAGGTTTGTCAAAGAGCTCGCTGAACAAGGTCTTTGGCAAACCCGCTGCACAAGGCAGCAGGTGTGCGTTGGTGCACTGACCTTAAGTCAGTGCAACAGCATCAATCCACCAGTTCAGCCAAAGCCTTGGCGTAACGGTTGGCGTGTGAACGCTCAGCCTTGGCCAGGGTTTCGAACCAATCGGCGATCTCGTCAAAACCTTCCTCGCGGGCGGTCTTGGCCATGCCGGGGTACATGTCGGTGTACTCGTGGGTTTCGCCAGCCACAGCAGAGGCCAGGTTGTCACGGGTCGAGCCGATGGGCATGCCTGTGGCTGGGTCACCGGATTGCTCCAGGAACTCCAGGTGGCCGTGGGCGTGACCGGTTTCGCCTTCAGCGGTGGAGCGGAACAGCGCTGCCACGTCGTTCTGGCCTTCAACGTCAGCCTTGTTCGCGAAATACAGGTAACGACGGTTGGCCTGGGACTCGCCTGCGAAGGCGTCTTTCAGGCACTGTTCCGTCTTGGAGCCTTTGAGTGCTGCCATGGAAATCTCCTAAGGGTTAAAGAAATTCGCTTGATCGTGCTGATCAAGACGTGTGAAGGTTAACGGCTAAGACCCCCAGGGTCTAATTGGCTGATTTAATGCCGAGTATTGCGTTCACCTATCAAGGGCATTCAACGATATGTCCCATCAATAGCAAAGGTTTCTCAAAGCGTCTCTTGATTTAGCGCATGAAGCCACCAGCCCGAGCCGTGCTGGCGAATAAAATCAAAGGCTAACCTGAGCCAGACCATGACCACTGACACGCAACCGGGCTTGAACAGCCTGTCCAAATCTTTCGAACCCGCCGCCCTCGAAGCCCATTGGGGCCCCGAGTGGGAGCAACGCGGCTTAGGCCGTGGGGGCTACCGCGGCACAGGCGAGCCGCAGGCCAACCAGCCGTCCTTTGCCATCCAGCTGCCGCCCCCCAATGTGACCGGTACGCTGCACATGGGCCATGCGTTCAACCAGACCATCATGGACTCGCTCACCCGCTACCACCGCATGCGCGGCGACAACACCGTGTGGGTGCCCGGCACTGACCACGCCGGCATTGCCACGCAAATCGTGGTGGAGCGCCAGTTGCAAGAGCAAGGCATCAGCCGCCACGACCTGGGCCGCAAAAACTTTGTGGCGCGGGTGTGGGAATGGAAAGAACAAAGCGGCAACACCATCACCACCCAAATGCGCCGCATGGGCGACAGCGTGGACTGGAGCCGCGAGTACTTCACCATGGACGACAAGCTCTCCCAGGTGGTCACGCAAACCTTTGTGAGCCTGTACCGCCAGGGCCTGATTTACCGCGGCAAGCGACTGGTTAACTGGGACCCTAAGCTGCAATCGGCGGTCTCGGACCTGGAGGTGGAGAGCGAAGAAAAAGACGGCTCGCTGTGGCACATCGCCTACCCGCTGGCCGATGCCAACGGCCAGCCCCAAGCTGACGGCGCCCATCTGGTGGTGGCAACCACCCGCCCCGAGACCATGCTGGGCGACGTGGCGGTCATGGTGCACCCCGAGGACGAGCGCTACACCCATCTGATTGGCCGCCACGTGGTGCTGCCGCTGTGCGACCGTTTGATTCCGGTGATTGCCGATGCGTATGTCGACAAAGGGTTCGGCACCGGTGTGGTCAAGGTCACCCCCGCGCACGACCCCAACGACTACGCGGTGGGTCAACGCCACAAGCTGCCCATGATTGGCGTGCTCACCCTGCAAGCCACGGTCAACGACAACGCCCCAGAAAAATACCGCGGCCTGGACCGCTTCGTGGCGCGCAAACAGATCGTGGCTGACCTGCAAGCGTGTGGCGCGATGGTGGAGATCAAAAAGCACAAGCTCATGGTGCCGATTTGCACCCGCACCGGCCAGGTGGTCGAGCCCATGCTGACCGACCAATGGTTTGTGGCCATGAACCAAGCGCCGGCTGCGGGCACCGATGAATCGCACCTGCCCGAGAAATGGCGCAACACCTCAATTGCGCACAAGGCAATTGATGCGGTGGCCAGCGGCGAGGTGAAGTTTGTGCCCGAGAACTGGGTCAACACCTACAACCAGTGGATGAACAACATCCAAGACTGGTGCATCTCGCGCCAGCTGTGGTGGGGCCACCAAATTCCTGCTTGGTACGGCAGCGATGGTTCAATTTTTGTAGCACACAACGAAGACGAAGCGCGAGCTCTGGCCGCATCTGCCGGATACAACGGTGAATTGGTGCGCGACCCCGATGTGCTCGACACCTGGTACTCATCGGCCTTGGTGCCCTTCTCAACCATGGGCTGGGGGAACACCTCTGCGTCTGAAAACGGTGCGTCCGCACCCAGCCAACTTCGCCCCTTGCAGGCTGGGACCATGAGAGCTGATGACACTTCAGCCATGGGCCGAGCCGGCCAGGCGGCAGGCGATTTGGCAAGCGCAGCGCCTATGAGCCAGAACCTGACCGGTGCGGCACAGGGCGGCACCAACGCCAACACAGACGACCTCAATCTGTATTTGCCCAGCAGCGTGCTGGTCACCGGCTACGACATCATCTTCTTCTGGGTTGCCCGCATGATCATGATGACCACGCACTTCACCGGCAAGGTGCCGTTCAAAGACGTGTACATCCACGGTTTGGTGCGTGATGCCCAGGGCCAGAAGATGAGCAAGTCTGAGGGCAATGTGCTGGACCCG